>JAEYPI010000244.1 GCA_023410885.1 Bacillota bacterium | reverse complement strand
TTCCGGGGCCGCCCAAAGAAATGATCCCCATGTTTGAGGAAACGGTGGTTCCCTTTTTTGAGAAAAAGACCGGTCAGACCATCTCATCCAGAATGCTGAAGGTATTCGGCATTGGAGAATCAGAGATGGAAATGCGTATTCTGGATATTGTGGAATCCCAGTCCAATCCTACTATAGCTCCTTATGTGGGCGTGGGGGAGGTCATTGTACGCGTTACTGCCCGCTGCAAGGATAAAAAGGATGCGGACTGCTTTATCGATCCTGTTGTTGAGAAAATCAAAGAGCGCCTGGGAGATCATTTATACGCTCAGAACGGCGAGTCCATGGAGGAAGTCCTGGTTGAACTTCTGAAGCAGCACAATATTAATCTTTCCCTGGCGGAGTCCTGTACAGGGGGGATGTTAGCCTCCAGGCTTGTCAATGTTTCCGGGGTCTCGGATGTCTTTGAAAGAGGCTTTATCACCTATTCCAATCAATCCAAAATTCAGGAGCTGGGGGTTTCTGAGGAAACCTTGGCTGTCCATGGTGCAGTCAGCCAGCAGACAGCCAAGGAAATGGTTGAAGGTCTTGTCCGAAAAACCGGTACCCGCGCAGGTATCGCCATAACCGGTATAGCTGGCCCTGATGGGGGATCGGTGGATAAACCGGTAGGTCTTGTTTATATCGCTGCAAGTCTGGACGGAAGGATTGAATGCAGTGAAATAAGGCTTATGGGAGATAGGGATAGGGTCCGGACTATGGCCTGCCTTAATGGTATGGATTTATTAAGAAAAATGATACTCGGATGCTGATAGTACAAAAGACCGGGTTACACAGGAGAAAATAATGGGAAACAGTAACGAAGCAGCGAAAAAGCTCACGGGTGCGGCCGGCATCATTATGTTCGCTACGTTCTTAAGCCGCATCACGGGTTTTTTAAGAACGCTGCTCATCACCACCAATATGCTGCCCAAAGGATATTCCGACGAGTTCCTTCTGGCCTTTACCCTTCCTGATTTGGTCTATGATCTTTTGGCCGGCGGAGCCATCGCAGCGGCATTGATCCCAATTCTTTCATCCTTTATTGCCAAGAACAAGGAAAATATCGGCTGGAAGGCTGTCAGCACCTTCATGAATTTATCCGTTATTTTCATGATCGTTCTAGAGGTCGTTTTCTTTATCTTTACCGATGATTTACTGGGTCTATTGGCCGCGGGATATAATGAGGGCAGCTCAGGAAACAAGGAATTGCTTGTCAAGCTAACGCGCATACTCCTGCTTTCGGCACCCTTTATGATGATGGCCGGACAGTTCAATGGTATCCTTAATTCCTATAAACGTTTTGCAGTCGCTTCCTTTGGCCCTGTTATCTACAATCTCTGCACCATTTTGAGCATAGCGGTCTTTGGTGCAAAAAGTGCGGAGCTGACAGCCTGGGGTGTTGTGATAGGGGCCGCTATTTTCTTTATTATTCAGCTTGCGGGAACCATGCGCCACCTGACGATGTATAAGCCCAAGCTATATCTCAAGAGCCCGGCTTTTCGGCAGCTTCTGGCTTTGGCGGTGCCCTCCCTTTTATCCTCAACCATTATTGAAATTAATATCATTATCTCCAGGGGTTATGCTACCTATTTAGATCAGGGAATGGTGACCCTCCTAAACAGTGCAAACCGTACATGGCAGCTCCCCTTGGGTATTTTCGCCCAGAGCATCGGAATTGCGCTCCTTCCCACGCTTTCAGAACACTACGCGGCGGGAAATCATAGTGAATTTAAAGGTGTACTTTATAAAGGGCTCAGAGTGGTCTTTCTATTGTCTCTGCCCACCTCGCTTATCATGATGATTCTCAATCAGGATATTATGAGAGTGCTGTTCAAGTGGGGCAGCTTTTCAGAGTACCAGGTCTTTTTTGGAGGAATATCGCTTCTGGCCTATTCTGCTGCCCTTGTTTTTGCCTCCATGGTGGCCCTCGTGACCCGGGCCTTTTATGCCGTTCAGGATAGTAAAACGCCGCTCATATGCGGACTTTTTGGGATACTGGCAAACTATCTGTTTAACAGCTTTTTCAGGGCATACACAGGGATAGGAATTGCCGGCCCGGCCCTCTCCTATGCCATAGCCTCCTTCGTCAATATGATGCTTCTTTTTATAACCTACTATAAGAAAACGGGCGTTGATATTATCAGTGAAAATTTCTTCTATATTGTCAAGGTTGGGGTGGCTGTTATTCCATCAGGACTTCTTACTTACGCTCTTAGCCTGCTAGTAAGGCCCGACATCAACTCGAAAATCAGTCAGATTCTGGCACTATGTGTTCCTTTAGCAGCCGGTATAGGGTTTTTCTGTTTTATCCTGGTTAAGCTCAAGATTCCGGAAATTGCGGTGGTTACTAAAATGGTCCTATCCCGCCTTAAACGATCGTAAATACGCATAAAAATAAATATTAGTTGAAATGTAAATAAATAACAAATAAAAAGCTTGACGATTTTTAATAATTATATTATAATGAGAACAAATGTTCGGTAAAGGAGGGTTCGCCGTAAGGCATGCTATGGAAGAGAAGAAAAAAGCATTGGATCTGGTGATGAGCCAGATTGAGAAACAATTTGGTAAGGGTGCGATCATGAAACTGGGTGAGGTATCCCATGTAAGCACTGATTGTATTCCCACAGGGGCCCTGTCATTGGATATTGCATTAGGAGCGGGAGGTCTGCCCCGTGGAAGAATTATTGAGATTTTTGGCCCTGAATCTTCCGGTAAAACTACGGTAGCCCTTCATATTGTTGCCGAAGCGCAGAAGGCGGGCGGAGAAGCAGCCTATATCGACGCGGAGCATGCCCTTGATCCCATTTATGCGAGAAATCTGGGTGTTGATATCGATAACCTCATTGTGGCTCAACCCGATACAGGAGAGCAAGCCCTTGAAATTGCCGAAACCTTGGTTAGAAGTGGCGCCATTGATGTCATCGTCGTAGACTCCGTTGCGGCCTTGGTTCCTAAAGCCGAAATTGACGGTGAAATGGGAGACCAGTTCGTAGGCCTTCAGGCCAGACTGATGTCCCAAGCCATGAGAAAACTCTCCGGTTGTGTCAGTAAGTCCAAGACGGTTGCTGTTTTTATCAATCAGCTGCGTGAAAAGGTCGGTATTATGTTCGGTAATCCCGAGGTTACACCCGGCGGACGTGCCTTGAAGTTCTATGCCTCCGTTCGCCTAGACGTCAGAAGGGTTGAGACCCTTAAGGACGGAAGTGAGGCTGTTGGTAACCGTACCAAGGTCAAGGTTGTTAAGAACAAGGTAGCGCCTCCTTTTAAAGAAGCAGAGTTTGATATTATCTATGGCCAGGGCATTTCTAAGGAAGGCTGCATCCTCGATATCGGTGTCACACTGGATATCGTCAAGAAGAGTGGTGCATGGTTCTCCTATAATAATCAGAGAATCGGTCAGGGTCGGGAGAATGTCAAGAAGTTCTTGAAAGAAAATCCCGAAATCGCTAAAGAAATTGAAGGTAAGGTTAAGGCCGAGTATGATAAGGCTTTTTTAAGCAGTGTTGAAGCCCATGTGGCTGACGAAGAAGTCTGATTCCTTAATGGACTCCTTCATAGGAAAGGCTGAACAGGAATTGTCACACAGAGCTGCCGCATCTATGATGATATCATATTTTCGGCAGCTTTTTTTTAAACAGCGCAAGGTACTTGAGTAGAGTGGCTCGCTTCCCTTGCTTCATACTGGCTTATTTTATGCAAAATAAGCTGATTCAGCCCTACGTTGATTTGCTTCAATTACTGCAGAGAGTGGGCTTGTTTTTCCTTGCTTCATGCTCGCTTATTTCGGTCGAAATAAGCTGATTCAGCCCATTGTTGTTTTGCTTCAATTGCTCTTATAAGGTGTGTTATAATTATCCTATCTTATTAGATTTGATGGATAGGTGAGAAAAATGACCATAACCACTGTTGAAAAGACTCGAAATAAAGATATGATGCGCATATTTATTGATAATCACTATGCTTTTTCCATTCCTGAGGAGGATTATATTCGGAATCATCTCTATGAGGAGGAAGAGATCAGTGAAGAAAAGCTTCACCATATTCGTCAGGAAGTGTTGATTCATGCAGCCAGGGAGCGGGCTGTGCGTTATTTAATCATTAAAGATAGAAGTGAAGGGGAGCTTGTCAAAAAACTTATGGAGTCAGGATTTGATTCGGACGTGGCAAGGGGGGCGACCGAGGCTTTAAAGGCCATCGGCTACTTAAATGATACCCGATACGCTATGAAATACCTTTCCGAACGTATCAGAACGAAGGCTCTTTCTAAAAAAGCACTGCGGTTTGAACTGGAACACAAGGGAATTGAGCCGAACATTATCGAGGAAGTGCTCTCTGAGTTCGAAACCGACGATGAAGAGGTTGCACTACGTGCGGCCAGGAAAAAGTTTGGCAAATATGATCTTAATGATCCAAAAGTTGAGCAAAAGGTTCTAGGCTTTCTCTTCCACCGCGGTTTTTCTTATGAAGTGGGGAAGAGGGTTTTAACGCAACTAAAAGACGAATAGTCATCCGGCAAAACAAAGCATAAATAGTAAAATATAGAATTAAAAAGAGTTGACACCTCCGTTACAAGTATATAAAATAAATGTATAAATATGTAATTATCTGTAACCGGAGGTCTATTATGAAGAATAATTTTAAAAACTTTCTTATGGGCCGAAAAGGCATGAATACTGTTGAGGTTGTTATTATTCTGGCTATAGTGGTAGGGATCGCTATTATTTTTAGAGAGCAGATCGGGAGATTTGCAAATGGCCTAATGAGTTCAATATTTGAAGATCCTAATTTAAAATTCTCACCGTCAAGCATGAAAGACTATACACCCACTCCTACACCTTAATCTGCCAGGAAAAAAGCACTGAGACCTAAGGTGAAGCGAACCCCCATAGTTAGACGAAATCTAATCTTAGGGGGTTTTTATGTTGCATTTTATTAAAGTTAAATTCGAGAGAAGTCAAGATTAAGCGTCGTATCAATAATCAAGCAAAGTATTGCATAGAATAGGAAAATGTAATATACTATCAACAGAATATATTATCAGGTGATAATTAAGTGCGGAGAGGTTACATTGAGTAGAGATCCAAAAGCTAAACATGAGAGACAAAATAAGCTTGTTACGAAGCTGAAAGAGGATCCCTTTCTCACCGATGAGGATCTTGCAGATCAGTTGGGCGTCAGTGTACCCACTGTCAGGCTTGATCGGCTTGAGATGGGTGTACCCGAGCTCAGGCAGCGCGTTCGCGACATGGCATCCCAAAATCATAACAAGGTGCGATCTTTGGGTACTGATGAGATCATCGGAGAAATCGTGGAATTAAATTTGGGTGAGAATGCCATTTCTGTACTGGATACCACCAATCAGATGGTTTTTGCGCAATCAAAAATTGTGCGGGGTCATTATATCTATTCTATGGCTGAATCAATTGCAATAGCTGTAATTGATGCGGATGTAGCCCTTGTTGGGGTAGCCAATATCAAATACAAGCAACCCGTTTATGCGGGCAGTAAATTGGTGGCTAAGGTCACCATCAAGGAGAAGCGGCCTAAAGGACGGCATATTGTATGGGTTATGATTTATAATAAGCAAGTTGAAGTATTTAGAGGAAAGTTCTTATTGGTTGAGGTGGGGTAATGATGCATAAGTGTGCCTATCACTATGTGCAAATCCTCATATATGGGGAATGAAAAAATCGGTTAAACTTCATATAGTTTAGGTTATCAATAAAGGAGATGTGTGCTTTGAGAATCATAGTTGATGCAATGGGAGGAGACAACGCACCCGATGAAATTGTCAAGGGTTGTCTCGAAGCCTTAAATACCAGTCAGGGATTTGAAATCGAACTTCTGGGAGATCGGGCTGAAATTGAAAGATGCTTAGGAAATGAAAATATAAATAATTCCAGAATTATCATTACTGAAACTCAGGATGAAATTACCAATGATGATAAACCAACAGAAGCCATCAAGAAAAAGCAAAATTCTGCCATAGTGGTTGGCATGAAAAAAATAAAGTCCCAATCCGGACACGCATTTATCTCGGCAGGGAGCACCGGTGCACTTCTTGCCGGATCGCTTTTGATTGCAGGAAGAATGAAGGGAGTCGTAAGGCCGGCTTT
>JAEYPI010000217.1 GCA_023410885.1 Bacillota bacterium | reverse complement strand
ATATAAAGATATTTAAGGAAAATCATGTTCCTTATATGTGTGGTTACAGCATATCTGCCTCTTCCCTCGTCGCAGAGCTCTTTCCCGCCCTTCAAGAGGATAAAGAAAAAACAGTCGTTTAGAATAGAGGTATTATTCATCTGCAAACCGGTAGCCTACACCAATTTCAGTTAATATAAAACGGGGGGCTGCTGTATTCTTTTCTATTTTTCGTCTCAGACTGGCCATAAATACACGAATGCTCTTTGAATCACCGGTTTCACCGTAACCCCAAACTTCTTTTAAAATCTGATTGTGGGTGACGACCTTGCCGCGATTTGCGACCAGGAACAGCAAGAGCTTATATTCAATGGGTGTAAGATGAACCTCGATATTATCTAAAAATAGGCGATGTTTATCGTAATCAATGGTCAGGTAATCAAGGGTAAAAATACTTTCCTGCAGGGGTGAGCGCTCTCTGTCTATCAGTCTTTCCATTACACGAATACGGGCAAGCAGCTCCCCCATTGAAAAAGGTTTTGTTACATAATCATTAGCGCCTGCATCAAGCGCTGTAATTTTGTCACTCTCCCTTTCACGGGCCGATACAATGATGATAGGAATTTGCGACACCTTGCGTATTTCGTGTATAATATCCAAGCCGTCCCGGTCAGGCAGCCCCAGATCTAAAATAATGATATCAGGATTTTCTGTACAAAAGCTAAGAATCCCCATAGTCCCATTTTTCGCAACAAGACATCGATAGCCCTTGGCTTTCAAAGCCATGGTCATGAAGTTGACAATACGGCTGTCATCCTCGATAAGTAGTATGCTTAATTCGTCATTCAAAATTACATCTCCTCCGTCGGTAATACAATTCTAAATATTGCGCCGCCTGTTACTTGATTGCTTGCTGAAATACTACCATTATGAGCTGTAACAATCGCTTTACAAATAGCCAGACCCAGCCCGAATCCACGGGTTCCGTCGGCTATATTTTGATTAGAGGTCACGAATCCGTCAAACAGTGTATCTTGGATAGCCAAATCAATTCCTACGCCATTATCAATTATTTCAAAAACAATATTATCAGGGCCTTGGTATACCCTTAATAATACTTGTGTACTCTCACCTGAATGCTTATAGGCATTATCAAGCAGATTAACTAGAACATGCACCATGAGCCTCCCGTCAACACAGATAAGTATAATTTCATCGGGCATCGAGACATGGATTCTTCCCGAAGATACCAACAGCGGCACATGGGTCAGCGCCTGGTTGACAAGGTCATCAACAGCTTCAAAAGCTTTGTTCAGGGTCATTTTGCCCTCGCTTATAAGCGTCATGTCCAAAATATTCTGGACCGACTTAATGAGCCATGTGGATTCTTCCTTGATATCAAATACCAGCTTCTTTAAGGACGTATCCTCCAATGTTTCAAAGCTGTCCAGGATAAGCTCACTTGCCCCTTTTATACCCGTCAGCGGTGTGCGTAGGTCATGGGAGATACTTCGCAGCAAGGTGCTTTTCAAATGCTCGCTTTCCATGGCAATTCGGATTTTTTCCCGTTCCTGATAAATAAACTCTCTGTCCAGAACAAGCGCCATCTGGTAAGCTATCGTTTTAAGCAACATATTATTTTCTGAGGATAGGGGTAATCTTGCACCCAGAATTTCGATGGTTCCTATTTGATTGGAAAGACCCTTAATGGGGATTGTATAAGAGGTCGATTCTCCAGTTTCATTACCGTTCATCAACCCGGAGGTGCAGAAAATACGGTCTTCTGCATCCAATTTCACACAGCACCGGCATCCCATATAATCCTCTACATAGGCCATAGCCTTATGAACGATGGGCTCCGTTCCTGTAACATTTAAAAACCCCTTGGTTATTCCATAAAGAAGGCGGGCCGTTTCCTCATTGCGTTTAGCTATTGCAGCCTGATGTTGGAATTTGGAGGTCATGGAGCTTGAAAGCAAGGAAGCAAATAAGAAGAAGGCCAGAAGCATAATGTCTTTGGCATTGCCGATAAGGAATGTATAAAGGGGTTCTGCAAAAAAGTAATTAAAGAGCAGGACACTCAGAACTGAGGCGATGGCTCCGTAAATATATCCCGTCGTGACAGAGGATACCGTTAAAACACCTACCAGAAAGACCATGAGCGCATTTTCTTTGCCTATACCAATGTTGTTCAAGGAGACAGAAAGGATGGTCGAGATACTGCCGGCCAACACAACTATGACACAATACTTCACATGCTTTCTCACAGCGCTTCAGCCTTTCTTAACCTTGAAAAGGTTTTTCCGGTTTCCTATTATTCCTTCTTAAATCTATCACATAACTAAAACAAAGTAAAAACAATGCCTCGCCCCTTTTAAAAAATGCCTATCTCCTTAAATGAGACAGGCACAGCAACGAAAAAATAGACTAAGGCAGGCCATCACTTTAGCAGTGATGTAACCACCCCGTAGACCAAGGCATAAAGGAGGGGTATGAAAATAGCCGGGAGCATGTTGCCCACCTTGAATTTCTTAATTTCAAGAAGGTTAAAACCAATAGCCATGATGAGGACACCCCCTACCAAGGACATCTGGGAAACGACTACATCCGTTAATAGGGGCTTTAATACGCCAGCCAGTAGGGTGATTGATCCTTGATAAATCAGTACGGGCAAACTAGATAAGAGCACACCCGTGCCTAAGGTGGCAGAAAAAACAATGGCGCTAATACCATCGAGCATGGACTTGGCAAACAGAATATCGACCTTGCCATACAGACCATCCTCCAATGCACCGATAATAGCCATGGCCCCCACGCAGTAGACCAGGCTTGCTGTAACAAAGCCTTTGGCAAAGCTTGATTCGCTCTGAGAAAACCGCTTCTGGAACCACGCCCCCAGCTTGTCCAGATTATCCTCTATTTTAAGCAGCTCACCGATAATGCTGCCGCCCACCAAGCTCAAGATCATACCCGTTATATAATTCCGATCCAGCTTCCCTTCCGCTGTTACTGAATAAATCCCCTGAAGAGCCCCCGAAACACCTACAATTACAACGGATAGTCCTATGGCTTGCATAATGGTGGTTTTATATCGCTCCGGAAGGCCTTTCTTAAGAAGAATACCACAGGCTGCGCCTATGATGATGGCAATGGTGTTGACTACAGTTCCTAATCCAATCATGATTTACTCCTTTTACTACCGTACTACTTTAATGCAACAATTGTCACACCGGTCTCCCCTTCTCCGTATTTACCCAATCGATAGGACTCCACATGAGCATGGCCCCGAAGGTGATCATGGACGGCCTTTCTAAGGATCCCCGTCCCTTTTCCGTGAATCAGAGTAACCTCATGGAGCCCCGCAATGACCGCATCATCCACATATTTGTCTACCTTGTCGATGGCTTCTTCCACATTGAGTCCGCGTAAATCCAGATCCAGTTTGACACTGGAAGCCTTAACGCCTGCAACGCGCACCCGGTTGATTTTTTCCAGGGACTCTTTCTGCTCATCGACGCGCTTAAGCTGGGATATATGAACCTTGACCTTCATAATACCCGCTTGAACCAAAACCTGACCGTCGCTATCGGGAGCTTCCAATACAAGCCCCTTCTGATCAAGGTTGAGCATTAAAACACTCTCGCCTGGTTTCAAGTCCTTAGGGGGCTCGACAAAGCCCCGAACCTGATAGGACTCAACCAGCGAGCCCTCCAGATGATCGAGCCGACGCACACTGGTTCGGGCCTCCTGCAGCTCTTTTTCCGCATTGAGCTTGCTTCCTTGTTTATAAAGCTCCTTCAAACGCTCCAATAGCTCTTCAGCCTCATACCGAGCATCCATAATAATGCTTCTGGCATTTTCCTTGGCTTTGGCTATGATATTGGCCTTTTCCTTGTCTATTTTCTCTCTTTCCTTTTGCGCCTCTGCTTTCAAAGCCTCAATTTCCCTCTTAAGGACTTGTGCAGATTCCTTCTCCCGCTCAGCCTGTGTCCTGTTCTTTTCGATATCGGATAGAACATCTTCAAAGCGAATATTATCCTGAGTAAGAAACTCCTTGGCTTTATGAATGACATAGGCGTCCAGGCCCAGTTTCTGCGAGATGGCAAAGGCATTACTTTTGCCGGGAACCCCCACAAGCAGCCTATAGGTGGGACGCAAGGTCTCCACATCAAATTCGCAGCAAGCGTTTTGGACACCCTTAGTGGTCATGGCATAGATTTTAAGCTCACTATAATGGGTGGTGGCCATGGTACAAATCCTTCTTTTGGCAAGGCCGTCCAATATGGCAATAGCCAAAGCAGCTCCCTCAGTAGGGTCTGTACCTGCTCCCAGTTCATCGAACAGTACCAAAGAATCCTCGTCAGCTCCATCCAAGATCGTTACGATATTCTTCATATGGGACGAAAAGGTGCTCAAGGATTGCTCGATGCTCTGCTCGTCACCAATATCAGCAAAAACGTTCTCAAAAAGGCCAAATTCACTGCCATCCTGAACAGGAATATGAAGCCCGGCCTGAAGCATTAGCACGAACAAGCCCACCGTCTTGAGGGTGACGGTTTTTCCTCCGGTATTGGGGCCGGTAATGACCAACGTTGTAAATGCATTGCCTAGCTCAATGTCAATGGGCACAACTTTATGCCTATCCAGTAAGGGATGGCGGCCTTTTTTAATTTTAATCGACCGATTATGAGTCAAGCGGGGACAAGTCCCGTTGAGATCCCTTGAGAGCTTGGCCTTGGCAAACATGAAATCCAAGCGTGCTAATAGCTGCATATTATAATTAAGCTCTGCTATGATTTCCCCAACCTTTGACGTAAGCTCCATTAATATGCGCTCAATCTCATGCTGCTCCCTAATCAGGAGAGCCTTGATTTCATTATTGGCTTCAACAACTGAAAGGGGTTCAATAAATACCGTAGCACCCGATGCGGACATGTCATGAATGAGGCCGGGAACCTGGCTCTTGTACTCCTGCTTGATGGGAATGACATAGCGGTCGCCCCTTAGGGTGACCACGGCATCCTGCATAATTTTCCGATAATCGGCGGAATGCATAATGGATGATAGCTTATCCTTTATCCCATCCTGCTTTTGGCGAATGGCTTTACGGATGGAAAAGAGCTCAGGACTGGCATGATCCGACAGCTCATCCTCGCTTATAATAGCGTTAGAAATGGCCTCCTCCACCTGTTTGAAGCTAACGATTTGACGTCCCAGCGCCAGGGCGATGTTCTCCTCCCAGTCAGCAGGCACATCATTGGTGAGAAACTGCTTAACCATTCTTCCACAACGAAGAACATCACCGACTTTCAAAAGCTCTGAAATACCAAGCGTGGAGCCAATTTCGACGCGTTTCAAGGAACCGCGGACATCATGAATCCCGCCAAAGGGTGCGCCACCCTTGCGCCAGAGATAAGCAGCCGTATCGGTCGTCTCCTTGAGTCTTGCCTCCACCTCAACGAAATCCGAAACGGGCTTCAAAACTTCTACAAAGGATCGTCCGAGGGAAGACACAGTCCTTTCCTCGAGCATTTTCATGATCTTATCATATTCAAGCACTCTTAATGCTCTATCATTCATAGGAACTCTCCTATTCCTTACTCTCGCAATTTTACTGACGTTTGCCAATCACGCCACTTTATTTTTTCACAAAATAAGGCTATTGTAAATGTTTTAGGATTATTTAAGACACTGGCTAAAAGAAACCCTGTTAACATACCTTGAAGTTCAAAACCTACGGGACAAAGAAAGCTGCGACTATTTCAGCCGCAGCAAGGAGTATGAAGTGGTGAATTACATATCGGGGTTGCCGTAATACCCCTTAAATTTTTGCCAAGACTTTTTAATCTTGCAACAGGTATGACCTGTATTTATAGTTTACATAATGAATGACCCTTATCTCAATGGCAATGAATGGATCAAGCTTTCCGAATACGGGGTGCGATCTTTTCAAAGTAATACCGTATCCAGGCTGTAAACAAAAAGTCGTAGAGCATAAAAACCACTTGCAAGACAATTCCCGCCAGAATAGCCCCTGTTCCATGGATGAAAAAGGGTGGGAGAAAAGACTTGACTATACTCCAAGCCGGCCACAGGAAGAGATTAAAAGCAGCAAGCTTCAAAAGGATCTCAACCCAAGGCTTCCTAATGGATTCAATATGAAATTTTATCAAGGTATAAATTCCAAAAAAGAGAATGTAGGGTAACACGTTTAACTTTTCCGGTACAAGGAGAAACCCTAGCGCAGAGGTCACAGCATATGAGGCCCAGGCCCATTTTATACCTGATTCCAACAGTACTACCGACAGGATGAAGGCGGCCAGGACATAAAAGCCAAGTCTTCCTGTAGGGGCAAAGGATTCCACTACCAGCGCGATGACAATGAAGGCAGATAAAATACCCGTAAGAGCGATTTTCCGTGTTCTCTCTTTTGATTGCTTATCTGAATCTGAAACTGCACTATCCTTCAATTTACCAATCCTCCATAAAGAACCATCTGCTTACATCAACAACAGCCGATGAGGTCACCACCCAGGCACTCGCACAAGGAATCGGCGCACCAGAGGTTGACGCAGAGATTGCACATATCAGGATCGCTTCGACGGGTATTCCTATAATAGTTGTTTTGCCTGTAGCCCGTGGACTGCTGATTAAGATTATTTAAGGCATTTCGGTATTCAAAATTGGCAGGATCCATATTAGCAGCTTTTTGAATATTGGTATAGCCCCGGTCATACCAGCCCCTTCTTAGAAACACAAGTCCTTGTATATAATACCAGCTGGCATTTCTATTTTTCATTCTATCTAGGATCCTTTGGGCCTCATTCAAGTTGCCGCTGTTGACATACATCCTGGCTTGACGCTCCAGTTCTGCTTCCTCGCCACCGGCATATTGGTACTGATTTTGATATCCTGATTGAGATTGCTGCTGACTTTGGTATTGCTGCTGGCTCTGATATTGCTGCTGGCTCTGATATTGCTGTTTATAGGCACCCTGGGAAGCATTGCTGTTTTCATAGGATTGATCATAGTCCTGCTGATATTGGTAAGCCCCCCCAGCATTTTTCATCAGCATATCATAGGCCTCATTAATTTCACGCATTTTTTCATCAGCCAAATCCGATAGAGGATTGTTTTGGTACTTATCAGGATGATATTTCTTTGCAAGTTCCCTGTAGGCGCGCTTTATCTCATCGTAGCTTGCTCCTTCTTTTATACCTAAAACCTTATATGGATTCTTTTTCATTCTCTTTACCTCTCCCTTGCAATACACTATCGGTCTTGACGATCAAACCTGAATATAGAATATTATCAAGTATCCCTTTATTTTTTTCAATACCAAGCAGCGAATAAGCTTTCTCAATTTCGCTCATGGAGTAGTTTAAACTAAAATTGACCGGTTCCAATATCCTTTGCTTAAAGTCCCGGACTGTCTCTCCATTAAAGTTGTACTGCCTGACAAGTGGATTATAGCTATTTTCCTTGATATCCTCCTCAAGGTCATCACAGGCATCAAGAATATAAATCCACCTTCCCAAATTATAGCCCATCCAGCCCAGGGTCTTTTTTTCGTTCTCATCCTTAATATGCCCGCATTCAAAAAGTTCTCTCATAATTGCTGCAAACGGTTCTGCAGCTTCATCTATTGAATCGCATTCATTTTTCTCAAGTGCAGAAAGACTTTTTAGATGGTTTTCAATCGTACTGCATTTTTCAGGATAGTGTTTTTTGGCTTTTTTAAAGGCGCTCGCCAGAGCTAATGCCCCTGTCCCACCTATTAGATTCTTCTCATCGGCCCATTTATCCTTTAAATTATAATACGTTAAAATGATATTCATGTCTGAGGTATATTCAGCAAAAATATTAGAAAAAATAACAAAACGTTTTTTTATGGGATGTGCAATACAGCGTACTCGTCTTCCACCCATGGGCAGAGGACTCAAAGCGTCCAGAAGAATATAAAGAAACGTTAGGTCATAGCTCAATGTAAGCCTTGAAACTTGACCATAACGCTTTCCGATTGTTTTGCAGAGGCTGCAATAATATCCACGAAAAATATCGAACTCCCTTATTTTGAGTTCCGGTTTATCTGGTTCAACATATCCGAACATGAATTAACCTCAATTCAGTTTGGCAGGCGTTTCTAACTTCTGATCCTCTTTAGCCTTTTCAAAGCTCACACCTTGAACATGTATATTTATGGAGGTGACATTCATACCTGTCATACTCTCAACAGCTGATTTTACACGCTCCTGAATTCGCCAGGCCACATCGGGGATACGGGCGCCATAGTCTACCACTATGTAGAAATCAATGGCGACATCTTTTTCAGTCATTTCCACCTTTACACCCCGGGTTGTACTTTTTCGCCCTAAAACAGAGGAGATGTTATCGGCGATGTTGGCATTCATACTGGCCACACCCTCGACCTCACTGGCTACGGTATGTGCGATGACCGTAATCACATCGGTACTAATCTTAATTTCACCAATATCATCAGGCGTTTTGATTGTGTTATCATTTTCAGGCATTTCGTGTACCTACCTCTTCTTTTCTAAAGCATAACCCTTTTTGATTGGTCCTATTAAAACATGCAATGTTTCAATGCTCTTGGCCTCGAAATCTTTGATTTCTCTTATAGGTCTAGGCTTGTTGTTCGTTCTTTTAGGAACGAACTCTGGTAACGGGTAAGGTTATTAATACGAAGTATCAATGTTCTTGGGTACCCGTTCGAAATCTTCGATTTCGGTAACGGGTAAGGTTATTATATCATTCAGTTTGGTTTCAATGCAACTTTGCGAATCATTCCGAATATGTATTCTATACGAAGCCCTTTGATGCGGAGAAACCATGAAAAAGATCACCGAATGGGTAAGAACATCAATGATATATTTTTTCCCCATTATGGCATTCATCTTATCATTTTATGCCAAAGAAACTTCCCAGGCTGCCAGAAATGCTCTATATCTTTGCCTTGATGTGGTGATACCCTCGCTATTCCCCTTTTTTGTGCTGTCCAGACTTACAGTACCCTACCTCTCCAGCTTCACCTGCCCTAAGCTATTTAAGCGTTTGGCAGAAAGATACTTTGGTCTGCCCTACTACACCCTGATTACTATTCTTTTAGGCTACCTGAGCGGATACCCCACCGGGGCTAAGCTTGCACGGGATATGTTTGACGAAGGCCTGCTGGAAAGCAGGCAAGCAGGTAAGCTAATAGCAGTGGCCAATAATTGCAGCCCGCTTTTTCTTATAGGGTCCATAGGTGCCGGCCTGTTTAAAAGCGTCAAGATCGGTTTTTTACTTCTTTTAATCCACTGGTTCTCAGGATTGATTGCCGCTTTTTTTACAGGCCGATTAGTGGGTTCAAAAGAATATGAAAAAATGACTACAGGTCTATTAATGACAAGTGAAAGAAAAAGGCTTAACGATGCTCACAACGTTAAGACCATTTATGCCCGGCCTAATAAAAACATAAGCCAACCTGTCAAGCTTACCACGCTCATCCCAGTCGCTGTAGAAGAGGCTTCCATTCTTTGTATTAAAGTAACAGGCTATATAGTCCTTTTTGCTGTATTATCCGAGCTGCTATCATTGTTGGGACTTTTCTCGGCTCTTGGTGGGATGATGGGGCTCCTCGTTTCCGGAGGTTTTTCCAAGAGTGGTTTTTCAGAGGTCCTTTCCTCCATTCTCAGAGGCGTGATGGAAATCACATCCGGCTCTCAGGCCATATCACAAATCCAAGACGCGACACTGACTGTCAAACTGGCCGCAATTTCCGCAATATGCGGCTTTGCAGGCTTTTCTGTCCACACTCAGATCATGGGTATTATGAAGGGGTCGGGCGCTAAATACCGGGTTTTCTTCATGGGTAAGCTACTCCATGGCCTGCTTGCCGGCCTAATCACCGTTCTAATTATTGGTCTTATCCCCCTGGCCGTTCAAACCTCCGTCCTCAAAACCCCATCCCTCTTTGATTTTTCAAGTGTACGGCTTATTACAATAGGTGTTCTGGTGGTTTCCCTGGGAGTTGCCCCCTACAAAAGCGAACATCATTCCATTGACCCGAAACTGAAAAAATTAAATAAACTAAAAAAGGAGGGGCAATAATCCCTCCCTTTTATACTTCCTATGAACGCTATAATCTTGCATCTATGTACCACCAGATCATAGAGTTCCCGATAAGCTGCTATTTCAGCTCTTGGCGGTTAACCTTAATCACATCCAGCGTGTCTTCCAGTATTTCTTCAACCTTGTTCAGGATGCCGTCGGCATATTCCCGGGTACCAAGGCGTATTTCTCTGGCATTCTTCTTGGCATTTGAAATAATAACCTCTGCCTGTTCATAGGCCTTTTTGGTTATCTCATTTTCATCAACCAGAGCAGCAATGCGGGATTCTGCATTTTTAAGGATGTTCTCCGCCTCCTGCTGAGCCTCTGTCAGCACCCTCTGTTTTTCTTCGGTAATGCGCTTAGCCATTTTAAGATCATCCGGGAGCTTGAGGCGAATTTCTTGGACCAAATCCAAAATTGATTCTCTATCCAATAGACATTTCCCACCTGAAAGGGGAACGTTCATGCTGTTTTCCACTATTTCTTCTATCTGTTCCAGAAGCTCTAAAAGTTCCATCACGAGACCTCCAAAAATAAAATCATTTCTTTAGCTTTCTACTAATTATATCGGCGATTTGAACAGGAACAAAATCATCAATTTTCCCACCGTATTTCGCCATTTCCCGAATAACGCTGGAGCTTAAAAATGAGTTTTGTATGCTGGTCATCATAAAAAGCGTATCAATATTGCTATCCAAATTGTGATTTAATAGTGCCATCTGCATCTCGTACTCAAAATCCGATACTGCTCTAAGCCCTTTAATAATCGTTTTGGCATTGACTTCTTGCATAAAATCCACAAGCAGGCCCGAAAAACTGGTAATTTCGATATTGTCCCGCTCTCCTATGGCAAGCCTTAATAGCTCGAGCCGCTCCTCCATAGTAAAAGCAGGTGTTTTACTCATATTGACCGATACCACCACAATGAGCTTATCACAAATTTTTGATGCCCTATTGATGATATCCAGATGCCCATTGGTCACCGGATCAAAACTCCCCGGATAAACAAAGGTTTTCACGTAAGGTTCCTCCTTAAGCCTGATCCTCAGATGTCTTTACATAAAATGAAAAAAGTGTGTCGCCATAGGCCTTTGATCGCACTTTTGACAGACTTCCCACTTTTTCAGGAGCCCTTTCATCCTCATGGTGTTCACAGGCTACAATTCCATCTTCCTTTATTATATCAAAATCATTAAGCAATTGAAGTGTTTTGACAAGAAAATTCATATTGTACGGCGGGTCCATAAAGACCAGGTCGAATTTCCTCCCCTCATCCTTCAGAAGTCTTAGGGCGCGAAATACGTCCATGGTAAGTATCTGAGATTGACTGATAAACTTTGTTTTGTTAAGGTTCTCTGCAATAATGGCCCGGCAGGTTTTACTTTCGTCCACAAACACCGTATGGAGAGCCCCTCGACTTAAGGCTTCAATACCCAGATTGCCTGATCCGGCAAAAAGGTCCAGCACGTGGGTCTCATCAATATAGGGCATGAGCATATTAAAAACCGATTCCTTGACACGATCAAGGGTAGGACGTGTTTTAGTGGTATCCGGCGCATTGATTCGGATACCGCGGGCTGTGCCGCCAACGATACGAAGCATAGGGATCTCCTTACTAATTTAAGGTTAGTTCTTTGAACTTACTCTCATAAATCAAATCAAGGGTTTCTTTCAAGGGTTTATATTCAGCATTCCCGATCAAAAGATTCTTATCGATTATTTCTTTAACCGTTTTTTGGACATCCTTCAAAATGTCCATATCCCGGTACAAATTGGCAATTTTAAATTCCGGCAAACCATGCTGTCGCACACCAAAGACATCGCCGGGGCCACGAAGCTCCAAATCCTTTTCTGAAATAACAAAGCCGTCATTGCTCTTGGCCATGATTTCCATACGTTCTTTTGAAATTTGGCTTTTACTCTGATTGAAAAGGACACAATAGGATTGATGGGCACCGCGGCCTACACGACCTCTGAGCTGATGAAGCTGAGCCAGTCCAAAGCGTTCGGCGTTTTCAATCACCATGACTGTCGCATTGGGCACATTGACGCCTACTTCTATGACCGTTGTGGAAACCAGCACATCCAATCCTCCATTAACGAAATTCCGCATAATTTCCTCCTTCTCGGAGGATTTCATCTTGCCATGAATGAGCCCTACCCGAAGGCCTAGAAGCTCGTTATCCCGAATGCGCTCGGCAAGGCCCTCGGCTGATTCAGCTTCAATCTCTTCCGAGTCCTCTACCAGAGGACAGACGATATACGCCTGACGGCCTTCTGCAATGATTTTTCTTATAAATTGATAAATCCTTTCACGCATGGATTCATTAACCGCATAGGTTTTAATGGGTTTCCTGCCAGGTGGAAGCGAATCAATAACCGACACATCCAAGTCCCCATATAGCACTAATGACAGGGTTCTGGGAATGGGTGTGGCTGTCATGACCAGCAAATCCGGATTATCCCCCTTCACTGAGAGCCTTGCCCTTTGACGTACACCGAAGCGATGCTGCTCGTCGGTGACCACAAGACCTAATTGGGAGAACACCGTATCATCCTCTAAAACAGCATGAGTTCCAATTAGAATATCAACTTCACCGCTTTGGGACAGGCGTTTTACTTCTTCCTTCTCCTTCTTTTTCATACCACCGGTCAGAATTCGCACACGAACACCAAGGGAGCTCAAAAGAGGCGCCACACTCCGAAAATGCTGCTCGGCCAATATTTCGGTTGGCACCATAAAAGCCCCCTGGAAGCCATTTTTGACAGCTTTATAAAGGGCCAAAACCGCCACAATGGTCTTTCCCGAACCTACATCACCTTGAACCATGCGATTCATTCTCTTGGGTGATTCCATGTCCGCTTCTATTTCTGAAAAAACCTTCTGCTGGGCAGGTGTAAGCTTAAAGGACAAGCTCTCCAAAAGCGGTGCCATGTCGATTGGATTAAAGCGTATACCGTTAAGATCCGCATTTGTTCCTTTCATGCCAATGAGACCAAGCTGCAACAGCAAGAGTTCTTCAAACACCAGACGTCTTCGGGCTTCTTCCATATTGGAAAAGCTTTTGGGGAAATGAATCTGCTCATATGAAAAATTGACTTCACTGAGCTTATAAGCCTGACGCAAATCTATAGGCAATATCTCCTTGAGTTTACCCTGAACCATGGCAAGGGCATTCCCGGTCACATTACGTAAATGAGTCTGATTAAGGCCCTTGGTAAGCGGATATACCGGGAAAATACGCCCGGTACTCTTGCCCTGCTGTTGGAGCTTTTCCATAATAGGGTTCTGCATTTCAAAACGCATGCCCGATCTTTTAACTTTACCAAAGAAAACGTACTCCACACCTGTCTGTATGCTTGATTTAATATAGTCCTGGTTAAACCAGGTCAAAGAAAGAAAAGAAGTGCCATCTGATACCAAGGCCTTGGTAATACGCAAATTCCGACGGGGTCTTGTTTCGGTCACATCGGATACAAGGCTTGCCCTAACACTGCATTCTTCACCATCAGCCACTTCAGCTATTTTTTTAAGGGTTGTCCTGTCCTCATATTCCCTTGGGAAATAGCTGATAACATCGGAAACGGTGAAAAGGCCAAGCTTTGAAAAAAGCCTGGCACGTACTTCTCCAACGCCTTTAATTAATCTGACGGGCTGAACTAAAAGTGTTTCTTGAGGCATGTGCCCTATCCTCCGAATTTACGATCTCAACGATCCATAAAGTGAAAACTTACAGCACTACTATACCACAAAAGGATAGACAGGGTACAGAGTCATTACGCCGGAGTATTCAAAAGAACTGAGGCCATGAGGCAGGATTCATTCAATACTTATCTTTAAAAGTTATTAATCCATATAAACTAAAGAGCCCCGACCTGATAGAAATGAGCTTTTACATTCTAGCTAATTTAAGGAATATATATCCGAAAATTCTACATTAATTTTGTGTATGCGCTCCTCGTTGCTGGGTTCAACACCCTGGAATTGAGCACTTTGATCCAGCATGACTACGGGTAATTCAAAAGTAAATGCGCTGCCCTCATTAATGGTGCTGTTAGCATAAATCCGTCCTTTATGAAGCTCGACCAGAGACTTTACCAGAGCGAGACCTATTCCGCTTCCTTCGCATCTTCTGGAGAGAGGACGCTCTCCCTGAACAAATCGTTCAAAAATCATATCCAGCTTGTCCTCAGCGATGCCCACACCGGTATCGATGACTGAAATCCTTACATTATCCCCGACATCCTTTATTATTACCTTGATGGATCCACCTTTATCGGTAAACTTTACGGCATTCGAAAGAAGATTAAGCATTATTCTTTCGATGATGTCTGTATCACAAGCAAGGATTTTTTCCTCAACATCGGTGTCGAATATCAGATTAATGCCCTTGCCTTCAATATATTGCGCAACGGATTGGGTTATATTTTCAACGACGTTCACAATATCACTATTGGTAGGATATAGCTTTAAATATCCGGAATCCAGCTTGGTAATGTCAATAAGGTTATTCACCAGCCTTAATAGCCTGAACGCATTTTGCTTGATGGATCGCAAGTGTCTGAAAGGCCTCTCATGGATGGGAGAAAGCTTGATACTCTCTGTCATACTGTGGTTAATGAGTTGAAGCGCTGAAAGAATGATATTCAAAGGGGTCCTGAATTCATGAGAAATATTGGCGAAGAACTCCATCTTGATGGATTCCAATTGATAGGCCCGCTCCAGATCACGATTTTTTTCTTCTATTTCCTTATTATTGGTGATATCACGCCCCGCCATAATAACTAATTTTTCTTTATTCTCCTCCACAACCTGAGCATTCCACGCAAACCAGCGGATGGTACCATCCTTTTGAAAAAGCCGATTCTCATAACCCATAATCACCCCTTCTGAGGTAAGGATATCGATGGCATCCAGATCATTCTCCTTGTCGTCCGGGTGTACAAATTCCATCAGCTGGTGACCGAGAAGCTCTTGCTCACTCCATCCCAGGCATTTTCCCCACTGGGGGCTGATTCTGACAAACTTCATATCGTAATCCAATATGGCCAGAAGATCAAGGGATGTATTAAAAATCAGCTCGTTCTCCTTTTCAGCATTTCTCCGCATTTCCAATTCTTGTTTAAGCTCATAAAATAGCCTCATATTATAGATCAGAACAGCCAATTGGTTGCAAATTGTTGTTATGAACTCCTTTTGCACGAGGCTTATGCTCATATCGCATCGAAGGCCAAGATTCAGCACTCCGAGGACTTTGCCGGCATAAACAATGGGAAAGCATCCAATTGAGGCTATGCCTTCTTTTATCAGCACTTCTTTTATCTGCGAATCTGGTAAGGTTGAAACGGGCAGAATTGTATTCTCATTGTATAGACCAAAGAAGGGCTCAAGGAATTCTGCAAGAGATAAAAATTCTTGGCATATACCATGGGAGGCGTAGAGACTTAATCGACCCTTTTCATCATCGATCAAGTAGACACAAAAGCTGTGCCCTCCTAAATACTCAACGAGGATTTGCTGTGCCTTTTTAAGAATCCCTTGCGGTGTAACATGATCAGCCGCACTCTTAAAAAGATCATAAAGAATAGTAATCTCCCTATTTTTGAAGGAGAGTTGTTCTTCCATCATTTTTCGTTCGGTTATATCGATAACAGTGGCCGCTTTTTTGTTCAGCCCTTCATCATTTTCCTTTATAACAAATGTTTTAAGCCAAAGCCATTTAAAAGTACCATCGGGCCTAGTGACTCTAAATTCAATATTGTACAACGTTTCTAAGTGATTCCCGTCATTTCTTAGCATATTGAATACTCGGTCATAATCCTTGATATCAACAACCTCTAAAAGTACTTTTATGTCCTCGTAAAATCGCTCACATGGAATGCCAAAAAGCTTCTCAAAAGCGGAATTGACATAGAGTATTTTATCTCCGCTTCTGATCCAAAAAACCTCTTGCGCATTATTGGAGATTTGTATGATTTTTCTTACATTATCCAGAATCCTATTACCATGGGATTGGGAGTCTGAATGATATTCAAGGTAGCAAGCCACAAAGCCAGGCATGGGAGAGAATATAAAGCTTTTAACATATCGCTTATAAAGATTGGAATAGTATTCATTTTCCAAAGCTTGACCTGTTTCAGCCACTTTAAAGAAAACAGGCAGTATTGGATCGTAATGCTTTTGAGGAAAGTCCATAACCAGTGAACCTGTGAGCTCATCAAGTGGAACAGGCATGAAATTCTCCATACCCTTATTAGCGGAGACAATTCTGAAATTACAGATATTTCCCCCATCGTCATAAAGAATCTTCATTAGTATGAAGCCCTTTTCCATCTGAGCCAGTAGTTCCATATAATCGAGGTTATCACTTTGGGATGTTGACACTTTAACCTCCAGGTTTAGTATAGTACGCGACTGAACATCTTTGGATTACCCAATATACTCATCATAACAATTCGTGACAAAATTAAAAATTCCTTTTAAATATTGTCTTATTGGGAAATAAATTTTTTGAGGTACGATATCTATCGTACCTCATTTCTCAACCCTTCAAAACAGTTAAATGTCGATTGAATCAGCTTATAATCTTATACCTAGCCCTAGGCATGGTCTTCCTTTCGAATCTGAGCCCGCTTGATTTTCCCACTGATGGTTTTAGGTAATTCCTCAGCAAATTCCAAAATACGCGGATACTTATAGGGTGCCGTTACATTCTTGACATACATCTGAATGTCTTTTTTAAGTTCTTCTGACGGGACATAACCCTTACCTAAAACCACCGTTGCCTTAACAACTGTTCCTCGTATTGGATCGGGTGCTCCTGTCACAGCACATTCCACAACGGCAGGATGTTCAATCAGGGCACTTTCTACTTCAAAAGGACTGATGCGATAACCCGAAGCCTTGATCACATCATCATTTCGACCTACAAACCAAAGCAGATTATGCTCATCCTTATAGACCACATCCCCGGTGTGATAGGTATTATCATACCATACCTTTTTTGTGGCCATTTCATCCCGATAATAGCCGGAGAAAAGGCCTGCCGGTTTATGGGTATCGACATCGCGAATGACCAACTCCCCCTCCACACCGGCCGGAACGGAATTCCCCTCTTCATCGACGATATCAACCTTATAGGCAGGATTAGGCTTACCCATGGCACCGGGGTCCATATCCAGCCATTCAAAATTAGCGACAATTACGGTGGTCTCTGATTGTCCAAAGCCATTGAGAATTTTTAAGCCTGTTTCCTTTTGGAAGGTGTAAAACACCTGCGGATTCAAGGGTTCACCGGCTGTGGAGCAATGCACCAAGGACGAGAGATCATATTGAGAAAGATCGTTCTGAATGAGAAATCTATAAATCGTAGGCGGTGCACAAAAGGTAGCCAAACGATATTTCTGCATCATATGGAGAAGGCGATCAGGCTCGAACTTGTCCATATCATATACGAATTGTACCGCACCACAAATCCATTGGCCATAAAGCTTACCCCAGCCGAACTTTGCCCAGCCCGAGTCGGCAACCGTCAGATGCAACCCATTTTCTACAACTCTTTGCCAATACTTGGCTGTTACAATATGCCCCAAAGGATATGTAAAGTCTTGACCGGCCATTTTTGGCATACTGGTTGTCCCGGAGGTGAAGTAAATGAGCATGAGGTCCTGGTTCTGGGCTGCATCCTGCCCAATAGGTCTCTCCCAAGCCTCTGATGCGTTTTGGATATCCTCATCATAACATAGCCATCCATCACGCTTCCCACCTACCAGCATAGTTGTTTCAAGCGTGGGACATTCCTTGCGTGATTTCTCAACATAATCGATAATATCCGTAGCGTAATAGGCGACAACCATCTTAACGCCTGCAGCATTGTTGCGATAGACAATATCCTTTTCCTTGAGCTGATGGGTAGACGGGATATAGGTGGCACCAATCTTGCATAGGGCGAAGGCAAAGAAATAAAATTCATACCGACGCCTAAGTATGAGCATTACCTTATCCCCTTTTTTAATGCCCACCGATTTTAAATAATTGGCTGTCTTATCCGACCAAACCTTGAGGTCCTTAAAGGTGAAGCGCCTTTCCTCACCTTTGTCGTCACACCAGACCAGTGCCAGTCGATCGGGTTCCAGCCTGGCATATTCATCGATAATATCATAGGCAAAGTTAAAGGAGTCCGGGACCTTTATTTTTAGATTCTGAGCAAAGTCCTCATAGCTTGTAAAGGTTTCCTTCTCTAAATAGCGATGTGCAAGATTCATTTTTTTAGCCTCCTACAGCAAGATGACCGTCAGGAATCTGGCTTCTTTTCCATTTGAAGCCAGCATTTTATGGGGTAGCAAGGAATTAAAATAGAGTGAATCTCCGGGATTCAGAACATACTCATCCGTACCGACAACAACCTTCATTTGCCCTTCCAGGCAATAATTGAACTCCTGCCCTTTGTGGGAAACCAGCCCGGGTGATTTATTCGGATCAAGGGTCACCAGAAGCGGTTCAATTTTCCTTTTGGCATATTTATAGGCCAGGCTCTGGAATTCGTATTGATCATAGCGTTCAATCCTTAGGCCCTCTCCTTTTTTAACCAGACAAACATCATGGAGTTTTGGGGAAACTCCGGTAAGAATTTCAGTCATATCAACCTTATAATAATCAGATATTTCATTGATGAGGCTTACCGGAATGTCATCCTCACCGGTTTCAAACTGCTCGTAGGCCTCAACGCTGATATTGACGATTTTCGCCACTTCCTCAGTGGACAGACCCGCTAAAAGTCTCAAGCCTTTTATTCTGGCTGCAATATCTCTGATTTTCTCATTCATGGTGCTTAACCCCTTTCGTCAACATTAAGGGAACTCCTCAAAAACTATGCTTTGAATTATACCATAATGGTGACTTGTATTTATAAAAAATTTCTCGGTCCAATATTTATTCACAATAGGATTTTAAAGCCTCAAGATCCAGAATTTTAACGGTGGACATATGGTAATCAATTATCCCCTCGTCCCGCATTCTAGACAATTCCCTGGACATGGACGGTCTGGATACATTTAAAAAATCAGCAAGCTGTCCTCTATTCATTGGAAGTAAGAATGTCGTGGCCCCTTTTTTTACGGGTCGAGGCTTGTGGAACGTTTCCTTAGAAAACGTTCCTTCTTTTACGGGTCGAGGCGTGTGGAACGTTTCCTTAGAAAACGTTCCTTCTTTTAGATAATGCTCATAGATAAAGGTGCAGAGCTTTGCCCTCATGGTCTTAATTGATACATACTCCATCTTTTTACTCAGTATAAGGGCTCTTTCCGACACAGCACGAAGCATATTCGTGGTCATGATTCGATGCCAATTACAGAGATTTTCACAAGACCCCACAATCCTGTCTTGAGGCATAAAACATACGGTTAAGGGAGTATTGGCCTGGACCAAGGCGGGCCATTCTTTTTGGCGGGCAAAGACGGCTATCTCACCGAACATTTCGCCAACCCCCAGATTTTTCATAAAAATTTTGTTTCCCGATAGGCTTTCCTTAAAAACAGAAGCCTCTCCCGCAATCACAATACCAAGACTGTCAAGGCTATCTCCATTACGCACAACAAAATCATTCCGCTCATAATTCTGAATACGAGGCTTTATACAGGTAATCAGCGCTTTAAGCTCCTCTTGTTCAATTCCTTCAAAGAGTTCGCATTTTTTGAGGGCCGAAAGAATGTGCTCGGTCATAGGGCTCCTTTATCCTTCTATTGATTTAGTGAACAATATATCCTTCAGTATGAATTTAAAGTCGTATGCCAGAAAGTCGAATGATTATATAATTGCTGGGGGAGGATACACCCAAAAGTCTTTTTGACAACTCTCTGCAAGATAAATCCTATTATAACTTAACCTGCACAGATATCAAGTCTCAAGTCTATAAACCTATTTTGTTGAAGATAACAATGATTTTTATCAGGGCAGGAAAGTTGTATATGTTAGGAAAATATGTTAATCTATCAGCAAGAAATCAATAGGGGGAATTTTATATGACATTCAGCCAGATGACTTATGAACGTATCGAATTTGAAAGCTTTTCAAAAGAGACTACGGCATTAATTGAGGCCTTTAAGTCAGCAAAATCAGCTCAGCAGCAGCTTGACATCCATATGCAGCTTACAGACCTTGTCAAACGGTATAGCACCATGCGCAGCCTTGCTTACATTCGTCATTCTCTCAATACCGAAGATAAAGTGTACTCGGAAGAGCAAGATTACTACGATGAAAATGGCCCTCGATTTATACAGCTTTTCATGGACTATAGTAAAGAACTGGTCGCCTCTCCTTTCCGTGAAGAAATTGAAAAGGTTTTAAGTCCCCTTGTTTTTGAAAATATTGAATTACAATTGCAGGGCTTTAATCCGCGCATGATTCCCTTCATGCAGGAGGAAGGCAAGCTGACTACCGCTTATGGCAAGCTGTTAGCTTCAGCGGAGTTTGATTTTGACGGGAAAAAGCTAAACCTCCCCATGCTTACTTTTTATATGGAACACCCTGATCGGGATATCCGTCGTG
Source organism: Bacillota bacterium (assembly GCA_023410885.1). Taxonomy (GTDB): domain Bacteria; phylum Bacillota; class Clostridia; order DSM-8532; family DSM-8532; genus DTU059. The sequence continues at coordinate 1,132 of JAEYPI010000217.1, read as the reverse complement.
CCGCTTATCAAAAGAGGACGGAGTTTTTTATGGCCCATGCCCATGAATTGGACGATTTATTTGATAAGCTGGTAAAGGTCAGAACCGCAATGGCAAAAGAGCTGGGCATGGAAAATTACGTTTCCTTAGGCTATATTTTGATGGAACGTAATGATTATGATAAGGATAAAGTGGCTAATTTCAGAAATCAGGTTAAGGAATATTTGGTGCCTCTGGCCTCCAAGCTCCATGACAAAAAACGTCAGCTATTAGGCCTTGAGCGCCTGAGCTTCATTGACGAGCCCTTGTTCTTCAAGGATGGCAATCCTGCACCCATCGGGACACCTGAAGAAATCTTTAAAAATGGTAAAACCATGTACACCGAGCTTTCTCCTGAAACGAAAGAGTTCTTCCAGTTCATGCTTGATGGTGATCTGTTTGATGTCCTTAGCAAAAAGGGCAAATCCGGTGGTGGCTTCTGTGATTTCCTCCCCCTTTACAAAAGTCCCTTTGTGTTCGCTAATTTTAACGGCACCAGCGGTGATATTGATGTCTTAACTCATGAGTGCGGGCATGCCTTTGAAGCGTATCTCACCCGGGATATGGAAATCTTTGAGCACACCAGCATCGGTATGGAAACAGCCGAGATTCATTCCATGTCCATGGAATTTTTCACCGCGCCCTGGATGTCCCACTTTTTCGGTGAAAGGACACCTGAATACCTATACATGCATCTTCTGTCAGCCCTTCTTTTCATCCCCTATGGCTGTATGGTAGATGAGTTCCAGCACATTATCTATGAGCAGCCCGAACTCACCCCCGATGAGAGGAAAAAGGTGTGGCGGGAGCTTGAAGGTCAGTACAAACCCCATCTCAATTATGAGGATGACCCTTTCTTTGGAAAAGGTGGCACTTGGCAGCGTCAGAAGCATATTTATGAACGCCCCTTTTACTATATCGACTATTGCTTGGCCCAGACTTGTGCCCTTCAGTATAGGAATATGATGGAGAAAGACTTTGAGTCCGCTTGGAAAAGCTACTTAAACTTAAGCCGTAAAGGTGGCACGCTTAAATTCACCCAGCTCATAACAGAAGCAGGCCTGGAATCACCCTTTGAAGACGGCTGCATGAAGCATTTAGTCAAGGACATGGA
>JAEYPI010000194.1 GCA_023410885.1 Bacillota bacterium | reverse complement strand
TATGGTTTCTTGAACCAAGGGAGCCGGAAAAATGTAATTCCTTGTAACAGACTTTTTCAACGTCAAACTCAACCTTTTTACCCGGCAATCCAATTTGTGTGAAATAGCCGCGCTTTTTGATGAGCTTAAGGCCTGTGTCAATGGCAGGAGCAGCACCGGAACATTCCAGAACCACATCTACACCATAGTTGTTGGATAGCTTGTTAACCAGTTCCTCTAGATTTTGCTCCTGAAGGTTCACTGTATAGTCTGCACCCAGCCTTTTTGCCATTTCAAGCCTTGGTATATCAATGTTGGTACCGCTTACAATAACGGTAGCACCATGGGCCTTGGCGACCTGCATTGCCATTAAGCCAACTGCACCCGGGCCGGATACTAGAACCAGATCCCCAGGAACAATCTTGCATAGATCGTAGACTGCGTGGCAAACACAAGCCAAGGGCTCAGTCATAGCAGCGGCAGTATCCGATACATTATCGGGTATTTTATGTACCCTTGCCGAAGGAACTACCACGTAATCTGTAAAGACACCATTGTACCAGTATCCCAGGGTCTTTCTCTCTACACACAAATTGTAGAAGCCCTCACGGCAAAAATGACATACGCCGCAGTAATGATAGGCGGTCTCACTAACAACACGATCACCTACTTGAAAACCGGTAACACCTTCACCAACCTGAGCGATCTTACCCGAAAATTCATGGCCGGTAACAACCGGTGGATTGACGGGAATGGCAATATCGCTGTGATAAATATGCAGGTCAGATCCGCAGATGCCTGCTTCCGAAACTCTAATTTTAATTTCTCCTGCTTGTGCGGTTGGTTCCGGAATATCACGAATTTCCATATTTCCAGGACCAGCAGCATACTTAACTAATGCTTTCATAGTACACCCCACCTATCAAGTACTTTTCTCTATAAAACTTAAGCTAAATGCTAAGCTTAAACCCTTGCCCAAGCAAGATTCAATGTACGCTTCGCATTTGCAATAACGATGTCCGGGTCCTCATCGCCCCAAGGCTTAACCTCAAAGCTGACGATAGGACGTCTTTCTTCGCTGATAAATCCGATCTTGATCAGTGTTCTCAAATATTCAACTAATTCGTCAACATCATTCTCACTGTTGGGGAAACCAAAGCGTGGGTGCATATCACCATAAGCTTCACAGCTGGGATCTTTGATAACTGTGTTACCCATATGGGCATGAATAATGTAATCCTTAATTGGAATCAGGTTTTCTTCATTACTCTCATGAATCATGGGGATATGGGAGAGGTCAACCATCAAACCAAAGTTGTCAAACTCGCGTCTGATTTCCTCAGCAAATCTCTTAGCCATATCAACAGGACCAATGAGTGACTTCTTGTCTATATCATAGTCAAATACTTCCAAAGCCACCTTCATGTCGCCTTTTGATTTTACATAAGCACAAAGTTCTCTTGTTGATTTAACAAGAGCCTGGTAAGAATCTTCCTTTGTGGCCTCCTCATATTTTCCGGAAAGGAAACCAAAGCCTGTGCAGCCCATTTCATAGGCTTCATCCACACCTGCCTTCAAAATAGCAAGGGCTTCTAAGCGCTTTGCCTCATCAAGGCTATTGATGTTGCTGCCTGTTGTAAGCAATCTGGGTTGACCGCCGTATGCGGATACCATGTGAGAAGAATCCAACATTTTCTTAACGTTGGCTCTTGCCTGTGTATCCTTTATGTGCGTAATCTCAATAGCATCAAAATAATCATCAAGAATAACCTTCTTGACTGTTTCTTCAATAGGTCCCTCACCCTTCATAGTGCTAGGATAAGCCATAAAATGGATAAGACCCACTTTCATGTACTTTTTAATTGACTCAACCATTTTCATTTCTCCCTTCAACGCTTAATCTGCTTTTTAAGGCAGATTAAGCTGAAACATATCATTTTAACGAGAAGCTCAAATTATGCGTTTACAACATTTACGGGCTTTCCGTCAATAAACTGCTTGAGGTTGTCAACTGCAATATCCATCAAACGTTGACGGGATTCTTTAGGAGCCCATGCGATATGAGGTGTAATAATGCAGTTCTTGCAAGATAGGAGAACGTTATCAGCCTTGATAGGTTCGGTAGAAACTACGTCAACGCCGGCAGCAAAAACCTTTCCGGAATCAAGTGCTTCTTTGAGGTCAGCTTCATTAATCAGTGGCCCACGTGAAGTATTGATAATAATAACGCCATCCTTCATCTTAGCAATGGATGATTTGTTGATCATACCTTGAGTTGAGGGGAACAGCGGGCAGTGGAGTGAAATCACGTCAGAATTTGCAAGAAGCTCATCCAGACCCACTACTTTGATATCCTCGGTCTCAAGAGATTTATTTGGGAATTCGTCATAGGCCAATACCTTCATGCCCAGAGCAACTGCAATTCTAGCAGTGTTCTGACCGATACGGCCATATCCGATGATACCCATAGTTTTGCCGGCAAGCTCGATCAGAGGATAATTCCAGAAGCAGAAGTCCGGGCAGTTTGTCCAATCCCCAGCTTTTACAGCATCTCCGTGAGCACCAACATGGTGGCAAATCTCAAGCAGCAGTGCAAATACGAACTGTGCTACTGCTGATGTGCCATAGGTAGGGATGTTTGCCACAGCAACACCCTTCTCTTTAGCTGCGTTAACATCAACTACGTTATAACCGGTTGCCAGAACCCCAATAAACTTCAATTGAGGGCATGCATCCAGAGTCTCTTTGGTAATAGGGGTTTTGTTAGTGTAGATATATTCAGCATCTCCTATGCGTGATACAATCTGGTCGGCAGGCGTACGATCATATATAGTAAGCTCCCCTAAAGCCTCCAGTGCATTCCAGGACAAATCACCCGGATTTTCAGTATACCCGTCTAATACAACGATCTTTCTCATTTTTGACATCCTCCTTTGGCAAATTTACCAAGATAAGCTTCTATAACCCTAGGGTCGTTTTTAAGTTCTTTTGCCGGTCCGCTTAATATAACGCGGCCACCATCAATAATATAAGCATAGTCGGATATTTCCAGTGCAAGGCGCGCATTTTGTTCAACCAACAAAATGGGTATACCTTGCTTGTTAATCTCGACAATCTTTTCAAAGAGCTCTGCAATAACCAGTGGCGCAAGACCCATCGAGGGCTCGTCCAGCATCAAAACCTTGGGTCTTGCCATCATGGCACGTCCAATAGCCAGCATCTGCTGTTCGCCACCCGAAAGACTCCAGCCAAGCTGGTCCTTTCTCTCTCTTAGACGAGGAAACAGATTATATACCTCTTCAATCTCTTTTACATAGGGCTGTGTACCAAAGAAGCCATGCCAGTTGATGGTGCCTACCTCAAGATTGTTACGTACTGAAAGTCCTGGGAATATGTGACGTCCCTCGGGAACGTGAATTATTCTGCTTCTTGCGATATAACGGGGCTTCTTATCAATGATATCTTCTTTATCATCAAATTTGATGGACCCGGTTCGCTTAATCATGCCCGAGATGGCCTTAAGTAATGTGGTTTTCCCTGCACCGTTACTGCCAATCAAACATGTAATTTTGCCTTTTTCAACGGTCAAGTCAATCCCTTTAAGTGCCTCAATGGGGCCATAATATGCATGCAAATCTTTAATTTTAAGCATTGAGATCCCTCCCCAAATAAGCCTCGATAACCGCTTCGTTACATGAAATCTGGGCAGGGGTGCCTTGGCCGATAACCTTTCCGAAGCAAATAACTACAATTTCCTCACAAATGTTCATAATCATATCCATGGAGTGCTCAATCAACAAAACGCCTATGCCGCGTTCTTTAGCAGCTAGATTCAGAAGAGCCATAACGTCATCAATTTCCTTGTTATTCAGACCTGCGGCAGGCTCGTCTACCAGCATGATTTTAGGATGAGCCAGCATGGAACGGATAATTTCCAACTGCTTTCTTTGTCCATAAGCCAACGCAGAGATATCGTCCTCCCAGTCAAAGGTAAAGTCAACCATCTTCATCAAATCTGCAAGCTCATTTTCAAAGTCAGAACCCTTTTTGCCAAAATAGCTTTTCAAATAGCCAAATTGATTGGCAAGGTCGGTTCCTAACAGCAAGTTATCTTTTATGCTTGAACGCTGAAGAAAACGAGGTGTTTGAAAGGTACGTCCTATTCCCTTACGCGCACGCATATGGGAAGGAACATTTGAAATATCCTCTTCATTTAAATATACGGAACCACTATCGGGGGTATAAATACCGCTAATGAGATTCATCAGGGTACTTTTTCCCGCACCGTTTGGCCCAATCAACCCGTGAACCTCTCCAGGTTTAACGGAAAAAGTAACATCATCGGCGGCAACAACACCACCAAAGCGTTTGCAAACCTTATCAAGCCTTAAAATAGGTTTCATCCTTTTTTATCCCCCTTTGCCTTAGGACTGCTTTGTCCTTTAATTTTCCTACGGATGCTTTTGCTGACACTGGAGGCTAAACCTGCGAGACCCATGGGCATAAAGACCATCAAAAGAATAACACCTATACCATAGATAAGCTGTAGATACTGTTGCATAAATCTGAGCCACTCAGGAAGCATAGTGACTAGAACCGATCCTACAAAGATACCAACAGTATTATTTACACCACCAAGCATGGCCATGATAATGTAGGAAGTCGCACGTTCAAATGTAAACATGTCCGAGGATACAAACTGGCTGTGCATTGCATATAAGGAACCGGCAATAGCCGCAAGCACACCGGCAATTGTAAAGGCAATCACCTTTGTCATATAAACATTAATACCAAGTGTTTGAGCTGCAATTTCATTATCGCGGATAGCTGACAATGAACGGCCCAGCTGAGAACGGCGAATTCTCTCAACTAATAATGCAATGATTAATACGATGGCAATTAATACATAGAACCATTCGTTATAGTTAGCTGGACTAAAACCAAAAATTTTCAGTGTAGGAATGTTGGAAATACCATCCGGTCCCCCGAATAGCGGTTTATAGCTAAGGTAGAAAGACCAGGCAACCTGAACAAGACCAATGGTTGCAAAGGTAAAGTAGGTACCTTTCAGTCTAAACAGAACCATACCAATTAAAAAGGCCAGCACAGCAGATACAAGTATGGTTAAAATGAGTGAAAGAGAGGTATCCAAGGTGATGCCGAGACGACCATTGGTAACGTTGGCCGTAAAGTACGCACCAACACCCATGAAGGCAACCGCAGCAAAGGACAACTGCCCACCCAGACCCAGCATTACAGAAATACCGAAAACGGCGATTGAATAAATCAAGCCCAGGTTTAAAACCATCATTGAATAACCTTGATTAACACGCGGTATAACAATAACAAAAATTGCCGCCATCAAGAAAATTAATATGGTAGAAATTTTTATGTTAAATTTTTTCATTCTTTCACCTCACGCCTTATCGGCGACTTTTTCACCGAACAGTCCTTGCGGCCTAATGAGAAGAACAGCAATAAGAACAATAAAGACGACCGCATCTTTGTATTGCGAAAATTGAATGGTGCTGTAGGATTCAACCAGACCAATAAGCAAAGAACCGATAATGGCGCCCTTAATGTTGCCAAAACCACCAATAACGACACCGGCAAAAGCTCTTAACTGGAGTGATCCTAAGGTGTTACTTACCATGAAGATGGGAGCAATCATATATCCGCCTACAGAAGCAAGCGAAACAACGATAATATAAGTAGCTGCGGTTGTAAGAATAGTGGGTATACCCAGCAGTTCTGCAGCATACTTGTCTTGAGCGGCAGCCTGCATCATACGACCGGCATAAAGCTTTTCAAATAGTATAAACACCATAACAATCAGTACTGAACCAACAATAATGGTAAGAACAAATTGCCATTGGAGCTTGAATCCGCCAATCTTTAGTACAGCAGCTTTTCCTGTGTCAGGATTCTTCATTAGAGGGGGCATGGAACGAGGTAAGCTACCCCAGATCAATGTCGCAATTTCCTTAAGGGCCATTGCAGCACCCATTGTGGAAATAACGGTAGCAGCCGGATAGGCAGCGTCTTTAAGAGGCCAATAAACGGTAAACATAAAAACGACACCGATAACGGCAAAGGAGATTAACGCAGCCGGCACCATTGCCCAGAAAGGCAAATTTAAATCAATGGTCAGTGCACAAGTAACGAACGCACCAAACATGAGAAGATCGCCCTGTGCAAAATTCATTACACCAATAGCACGAATCAAGAGAATCAATCCCATGGCCATGAGTGCATAAATCATACCCATAGCAACACCATTTACCGATAGCGAAACAAATGTATTTATATTCATTGTATCACCCTATATAATGAAAACCGGAAATGTTTCATTATCCTTTATTTTGTAGTTCATGTAATGGACACTATATAAATTCAGAACGGACTGCTTAAAAGTTTGTAGAGCTTAAACTGTGTTTTCCAGTTTTATCATCAAACATATTCTTTTAAAAAAGCGCGGGAAACTATGCTTTTCGTTTACTTTTACCTTTATAAAAACTAAAATTTGTTTTTCTGTAAAGGGTTGTTTCGCAGATATATACAACAAGCCTCGACCTGTAAGCAAGGTACGTGTGCACACCACAAGCCGCGGCCAAAAAATATGGGTCGTTGGCTGCCCATTCACATGAACAGCCGAACTTACCCAACTAGTGTATTTCTTTTAGTCACGAGGCTCTTGTTATTTGTTACAATACTATTTGCTAACCTAATCATCTAAAATTTCTAAGTATAGAAATCTCTCTTATAGTCAATTGTTCTGATAAATGAACCTACTCCCCTAATATACTCTTTATTTATGCATACTTTATAGGTTCACTATAACATTTATTATCTGGTTTTGACGGTGTTAATCATGACAGCCTTGCCTTCTTTGTTGATGGTCAAGAACTGACTTGTGCTGAAGCAATGGCTTGCGTCATAAGTGTAGGTAGACATTGCGCCATTGAAATCCTTAATCTGTTCTAAAGCTTTGTTGATCGCTTCTTTATCAGTGGTTGTATTGGCGATCTCACAAGCTTCTTTAAAGAGCATGATGGAGTCATATGCAGCTACTGCAGGCATGTCAGAGTCTGCCTTATACTTGTTGTAGTAAGCCTCTGCAAAGCTCTTTCCTTCTTCGGTAGAAACTTCAACAGTCCAGTCAGCAACAGCATTCCAGCCATTAGCGGAATCTCCGGCATTTGTACGGCAAACTGCGGAAGCCCAGGAAGAGGAACCAAGAAGAGGAATATCCAGACCTGTGGTTTCAACTTGCTGACAAATAAGGGCTGCAGGCATCTGGTGTGCAATGGCAATAAGGCCATCTACATCAGAATTCTGAATTTGTGTGAGAAGTGGTGTGAAGTTCTTTTCGTCAACAACGAATCCATATAGGTTGCTCTCAGGTACTTCAATTCCTAAATTCTTCAATGCTGCGAGGGTCTGATCTTTAAGACCGGTACCAAAACTCTCGGTGGAGTAAAGAATAGCAGGATTTTTCATACCGAGGTTTTCAGTTGCAGCCTTTGCTAACAGAATACCCGATTGATCGTCTGTCATACGAGCCTGCCATACATAAGGATTGTTCTCTAAAGGAATGTTAGCTGACGACCCACCCGCAAACATTGGAATCTTTTTTTCCAATACAATGGGAGATACAGCGATACAGTTTGAGGAGTAGGTTGAACCGAAGAAGGCTACCACTTCAGGATAGTTCATGATTTTGGTCATTGCATTTACGGATGCCTGAAGGTTATCAACTTCATCCTCAAAAACCAGTTTTAGCTCTTTCCCTAGGATGCCGCCATTCGCATTGATATGCTCTGCCGCTAGCTCAGCACCGTTCTTTACATATTCACCAACCATTTTATTGGTTCCGGTGATAGGAGCTACAACACCAAAGGTTACTTCACCTTCTAGTTGTACAGGAGTTGCAGAGGGTGAACTTGTGTCCGGTGTCGAAGTGGCTGTGTTGGAAGGTGTTGCAGGAGTAGTGTTTCCACATCCGCTTAACACGGTCATTGCTACTACCAAGATCAATACGAGTAGTCTGCTTTTTTTCATTTTCTTCATCCTTTCTTTTTTGTGTCTCACACATCTTGTCCCACTAGATTGTACATTTTGTAAATGTACATGCTGCATTTAAGAATTGGAGATTTTTAGAAATTAAATACGACGTCGTACGTCCTATTCGTCAAAATTATATTAGCAGATTGCATAGTTTGTGTCAATGGGAATTATAAAGTTTATATAATAAAACCAAAGAGGAGCAGAAAACACCTAATAAATGCCAAAATAAATGGATTTTTAGGAAAGAACCTGATTAATGAAAAAAACGTCATGGATATAAAGCAAATAAAGTATCATAGGGTAAAACGGGTCAGGTTGCCCCATTTTCGTATATACCCATCAGTTCCTCGAGATTACGCTTGTTATAATTAAGATGGCGACGCATTGCATCAATTGCCTTCTGTACATCATGCTCCGCAATAGCAGCAATGATTTCACGATGAACATTCAAAGCCCTAATTCTCTGAGAGTAGAGTGGAAATGCATTATATAGTGAAATACCTGAGTTGATAATTGGAATCAGGTTAGGCATCACTAGATTACGGGTACTCTGTGCAATACAGGTATGAAATTCTACATCTAAATCGGTATAGTCCTTATTTGCAGAAGCAAGCTCTTCAATTTCTTCACACAGTTGTTTCATTCGTTGAATCTCGCTCTCTTGTGCATGTTGTGCCGCAAAACCAGCAATCTGAGGCTCAAGAATCAAGCGAATATCAATAAGGTCGGAGGCCAGCTTGTGTTTATCCTTAAAGAAGGCAAGGCCTAACGGGTCAGCGGCAACACCGGGCCTAAGGGTAACAAAAGTACCTTTTCCCCGCCTGATTTCCAGAACGTTGCGCGATACCAGTAGCTTTACGGCTTCTCGTACAGTCCCTCTCCCGACGTTTAGGCTCTTTGCCAAATCAAACTCATTGGGCAGCTTTTCGCCACAGGTAAGATTCTCATCAATAATAAGCTGTAGTATTTGATCAGTTACTCGCTCAGCTAATGATTTTTCATTTACTGTCACTGCTTCAAACATAAATATTCATCCTTTTTCCTATCCCATATGGTTGGAGTGCATCGGAGTCAAACTGATATATACCCGCTACTCTCGGCAACATAGGTCGTCAAATCTTATTAGTATGTAATAAACATAATCAACTTTTTAACATATGATAAGGTCATACATCGTACCTCACAACTTATACTAACAGGTCTATTTACATTTATCAACAGTTTAACATCAATTATGCTTATCTATCTAGGACTGCAAGACATACAACTCATTAGCTTTGTCCTCCCCTATATTATTATATAGTCAGAATGATTTAACAAAGTCATAAATAACCAAATACTCTGACTGTTATGAGTCAGGATACTTTTATAAATTTGTTGGTATGGTATAATAACGGTAAGGTAATAAGTATGGATACTACAATTTTACATTGCGATTGTAATGCTTTTTTTGCTTCTGTGGAATGCTTGCTCTCTCCTGAACTTAAAAATGTGCCCATGGCAGTTTGTGGAAACCCCGAAAATCGCCATGGTATTATTCTTGCAAAAAATGAGCTTGCAAAAAAATATAATATTCAGACGGCTGAAACCATTTGGCAGGCCAAAAAAAAGTGCCCCGATTTAGTTCTTGTTCCGCCTCGTCACGAGGAGTATGAAAAGTATTCAAAACTGGTCAATGAAATTTATGGGCGATTTACCGACAAGGTTGAACCCTTTGGAATTGATGAGTCCTGGTTGGATGTCACCGGCAGTACACACCTTTTCGGTGACGGTAAACAAATCGCAGACACTCTTCGCAAGCTTGTTGCTTCTGAGATTGGATTGACCATATCGGTGGGTGTCTCCTTTAATAAGGTTTTTGCAAAGCTTGGAAGCGATTATAAGAAGCCCAATGCGACAACGGTAATAGATAGAAATAATTATACAGATATTGTGTTTCCTCTGCCGGTATCTGACCTTTTATTTGTGGGAAAGGCTGCAAAAGAGGCGTTATCCAAGCTCTGTATCTACACAATCGGTGATCTTGCCAGAAGTGACAAGCAAGTGCTCATCTCCAAGCTTGGTAAAACGGGTGAAATCATACATGATTATGCCAATGGTCTGGATGACAGTCCTGTCAAGACCCTTTCCGATGAAAGAGAAGTCAAATCGGTAGGCAATGGCATGACTTTTAAAAGGGACCTTTTGGGTCTATGCGATATTCGATTGAGCATCAATACCCTTGCTGATTCAGTAGCCACCAGATTACGTCAATACGGATTGAAATGCTCCACAGTACAGGTAACCATAAGGGACCCCAACTTTAAAACCATAACAAGGCAAAAAGCCTTAATTCGCCCCACCCATCTTGCAAAAGAGATTTCCTGCTTATCCCTGGAAATTATACAATCCTCCTGGAACCTTAAAGCGCCTATCCGTATGCTTACCATCACAGGAGCAAATCTTGTATCCGATGACGATGTTCAAGAACAGCTATCCCTTTTTGAGGATGACAGCACCGAAAAGCGAGAAAAACAGGAGCATCTGGAAGCCACCATTGACAAAATTCGGGGTAAGTTTGGAAAAAAGGCTCTCTCCTTCGGCTCTATTCTTCACAACGACCTGGGAATAGAGGAACATCCCAAAGGGGATGTTTCACAACACTCGATCCAGAAAATAGAGGAACATCCAAAATGGGATGTTCCACAAGCCTCGACCCAGAAAAAAGATGAGCCCCAGGACGATGGGCCTTAGCTTCACAATATAAGCCCCTGTGTTATGCTAAAACTTAATTTTCATTGACTCTTGCTTAGACACACTTACAATTCACGGATAAATATATTCTATTCTGCTTCTGAGCCTCTCTTCATCCAGAAGGCCTACACGGCTGATTTCTTTAATAATGTAGCCCTCCTTATCAATAAAAAGGGTGGCCGGGATAGAGCGTATTCCATAGGTCATAGCAGCATCCTGTTCCGTATCAAATAAAACAGTAAAGGTATAGTTATTTTCTTCAATATAGCTTAAACCACTTTCAACCGTTTCTCTGTCGCCATCAACTAAATCGATCATGAGAAAAACCAGCTCATCTTCTGCATATTCTCCCGATACCTTATTAAAATGGGGCATCTCTTCTTTACAGGGTGGGCACCAGCTTGCCCAGAAATTAAGAACAACAGGTGTTCCCAAATAGTCAGACAGCTTTACTTCGTGACCATCAGCATCATAAACTATAAAATCAGGCGCCTTAACTCTATCCTCATTCTCAGATTCAGAACCTGTCTCTCCCGGCGTGCTTGTGACCAAGGGGCTGGGTTCTATTTGATTTTCGGCCTGATACCGTTCTGATAAATACCTGTAAGAGAATCCTATAATGATTAAAAAGACAACAAACAACCCAATATATAAAACCGTCTTTATTTCTTTACCCATATTTTTACTCCAATCCTTCATTCTTCCATTTATTAAATTTAAATATTTCTATTAAAAGGTCAATAGTGATAAAAGCTTTCCTAATAAGCCTGTCATCATAGCAAGCCCTACCAAGATCAAAAGAAAACCTGATATGCCGTTGACAATTTTATAATTCCTTTTAATGAAATTAAAAACACTTTTTAACCGGTCAAGCAGCAGGGCCGAAATAACAAAGGGTATACCAAGACCAAAGGAAAAGCTCAAAAGCATCAGGATTCCTTTAAGGCTATCCTGAGCGGTTGCCGCCAGCATCAAGGCTGAGCCTAAAAACGCTCCGACACAGGGGGTCCATCCTATTGAAAAAATCACACCAAAAAGTACGGCTGAGAAAAAGCCAAGGCTTTTGGGTTGATAATCCACCTTTTTAATCTTATGAAGAAAGGAAAGGTTCAGTATCCCTAGATAGTTTAAGCCAAATACCAGAACAATGGCTCCCCCTATCAAATTGACCCACCGGGAATATCGCATAAGAAGAGCTCCGAACGTCCCGGCAAAGGCCCCCAGTAAGGTAAAGACTAAAGTAAACCCCAGCACAAAGCCAAGGGCGTTTAGCAAGGTACGGGTCGAGGCTTGTGGTTCGCTCCCTTGGACCGAACCTCTATCACGGGTCAAGCCTTGTTGTGCATTCCCTTGGAATTCACCCTTATCCCCACCTGCAAAATAGGAAACATATAGAGGGAGCATGGGCAGCATGCAGGGAGAAATAAAGGTTATAATGCCTTCAAGCAATGAAATCAAATAATCCATAGCAACTCCTCTCAATATCTCTAAGGTATATACTATTCTATTTTATTAGAGAATGGATAAGTCGACTGTAACCATGTTACAAAAAATTAATGGGAGAAAACGGTCATAAAGAAGGATTTAAAAAGATTCTTTTAATAACCAATGGCTTTACGCCATTGTGCAGGGTTATTATAATACAAAAGGTTCAAAATGGGGATTTTCATCATCTCCTCTTTGAACCTTTCTCCGATTATACGCTCTTGGATTTTCAGGCTTTCTTGTCACCGGGTTGATTGCACCCCAGGATCCACGTTTTTTCAAGTTTAGCTTTCGCTGTTCCTTTTTACTAAGCTTTTCTTTGGGTATAAATTTATTCATATCCCACCATCCTCTCCATTAACTGTAGTATACCACAATCCTATGCTAAGTAGAACCGTCGTTATTTGTATGTTCTGTAAGCCTTTTATTATCCTGTTTGATTTTGTTAACCGATGGGAATGTATCAGTAAGATAACCCCATTCTGTACTTAGTATTTGGAGGTATCACCATGTCTGATTTTTTAAAGGCTTTTCCCATACCCATCGAAGTTGATGATAAGAACTCGGCCAGTTTTCGTTGGAGCAACAAGCCTGTTTTGGAGTCCCTGCTCCTCGATGATATGGAAGATACCGCTACATGGCAGCATCATGGGGTCGGTAAATTAAGCTTTACCCGGGATAGATGCTTAATTGGTTCCCAGTGCCTGAGGCTTACCTCAAAGACAAAGATGAAGACGGATGTAAGTCCTGAAGATCGTACGAATTATGGGCGGCCATTTGGTGAAGCCATTGCAAAAAGGCCCTTCAAAGAAGAAGATTGGACATGTTATAACCGCCTTTCATTCTGGGTATATCCCACTCTTCCGGGATTTCATACAATTTCCATGTACGCGATACTCCATAATGACGGCATAATTAAGATACCAGATTCCTATGAGCGAGAAGGCCTGCACTTTTTCCTTCTCAAGCCCGATCAGTGGAATCATGTGGTTTGGGAAATTACCAGCCTTCCCAGAGAAAAGGTCACAGCTATTGATATTATCTATCGCATGCAAGGCCACGAGCCCGGAGCCACGGACACCGTTTGTTTCGATATTGACAGGCTGGAGCTTCAAAAAGTGGATGCCGATCACTTTGAGGGCTGGAATGTTGCACCGGGGCGTATTGCCTTCAGCCATACGGGCTACCAGACAGGATCTATAAAAACAGCCTTTGCCAGTGAGATAGATGGAGAAGAATTCTCTCTTGTTAATGCTGAAAGCAATACCATTGTCTTAACAAAATCATGTAAGACCGTCAGGAGTCCTCTAGGAGAGTTTCAGCTTATTGACTTCACTGAGTTTGATGAAGAAGGCCATTTTTTTATAAGAGCGGGCCAAATTGAAACCAAGCCTTTCCGAATTGATCGGAATGTCTGGCGTGGAACCATCTGGAAGACGCTGAATTTCTTTTTCTGTGAGCGATGCGGCTTTGATGTGCCAGAAATTCATGATGTTTGTCATCAGGATTGGCAGTGTGAAAGTGATGCAAAGAAAATTGTCATAAATGGAGGCTGGCATGACGCCGGAGATTTATCCCAGGGTATATGGAATACAACTGAAGCTACCTATGCCATGTTTCACTTGGCCGAAAAAATAAAAACGAAAGACCCGGATCTTTATGAGAGGCTTATTGATGAAGCCAAATGGGGCCTTACTTGGTTATTAAAAACAAGATTCGGGGATGGGAATCGATCCGTTTGGGCAACCATGGATTTCTGGACCGATAATGTTATAGGTACCTTTGATGATATAACCTTTAAAGCACAAAATATTCCTT
Source organism: Bacillota bacterium (assembly GCA_023410885.1). Classification (GTDB taxonomy): domain Bacteria; phylum Bacillota; class Clostridia; order DSM-8532; family DSM-8532; genus DTU059. The sequence continues at coordinate 2,779 of JAEYPI010000194.1, read as the reverse complement.
TTGCCAATTTTGATGCGGCAGCTACCCAAGCCCTTGCAGCTAGAGTCTTGAAGGACGTGGATCCTGAATTATCAGCCTTAAGTCTTAATCGCGCTCAGGAGGATTGGCAGTTTGCAATTGATGGCTTAACCCATGATAATGTTCGTGAGTCATCCAGGCATTTTCCTGTTGTACAATTACAGGGAACCGGAGTCCTTGCTTCTATAGAGCTTTTTAGAGCTACAGAAAACAAGAAATATGCTGAAAAAGCTTTTGAACAAGCAAGAATCATTATGAATTGCCAGCAAAAGACCCCCACCGATTGGGATATCCCTCTAGCAGGTTTTTTTTATAACGACCCCAGTAAGCAGACCATTCTAAGGTATTTTCATCTTTCACAGTCCCAAGCTCCTATCGTGGCACTTTCGGAATTGTTGAAGGAATTTCCAAACCATTCTGATTGGATGGACTGGTATGCAACAATTGTTCTTTATTCAGAATATCTTTTGAAAATCACTGCATATACAAAGCCTTACCACATGTTCCCATGCTCAATTTATAGAATAGATGAATCCGATGACCCGGCTTATCGGGAACAGGTATTAAACGGCATGAAGCTGTCGGAAGAATATTATCTCCGTTTCTTTCCTGTGTGGTATGTCTTTCGTGGTAATAATTCCTTGATTCTTTCAGACGCCAAGGCTCTTTCAAGCCTATCCAGAATGAGGAGAAATACCGATTTAATTAATCTTTCCCAGAATCAGCTGGAGTGGGTTGTGGGGAAAAATCCGTTTTCTCAAAGTCTTATGTATGGTGAGGGCTATGATTACGCTCCTTTATACACAGCCATGTCCGGAGATATGGTCGGTTCCTTACCCGTGGGCATACAAACCAGCAAGGCCAAAGATGTTCCATACTGGCCCGTGAATAATTGCTACAATTACAAAGAAGTCTGGGTGCAGCCCTCTGCCAGGTGGTTGTGGCTTATGTCCGATCTTTCCGGTCCTGCCAGAATTTTAGGAAAGCTTAACCCTGGTGTAGACACCAAAATAGAATTTCTCAATGATCTGACCGGTAGAAGTAAAACTTTAATAGTTGATGGTGAAAATACTGAATTTGAAGCAATATTACCCCAGGGACGGTATACAGTAAAAGTTGGTGAAAAGACAAAATCCATCCTGCTTCTTCCGGGAGAGGATTATTCACTGGACTTGCGTAGCTTTTATGATATTCGTGTAGGCCACGTTGAGTTTAATAATATCGATATTCACGTTCAGCTCATAATCGAAAGTGATTGCAACCTGGTATTGGATTTAAGAGCAGAAAATATCCAGTTTAATAAGAACATTATAGAGGTTAACCCAACTGGGCCTAAACCCGTTTATATTGATTTATTAGGTCATATCATTAAAAAGGATGAGCTATGGTTAGCTGTTATCATTCCTAATGGCAAATTTACAGAAATAATTGAAGTTAACAAAAAGTCTCTTGCTTTTTAGCAAAGGCTCATATTATGATAATTTAGAGGTGAAACATCATGATAATGGACGATTATATTAATATACCCCTTCCAAGACAAAAACATATTGCACTTATTGCTCATGACCATAAAAAGGATGAGTTGGTTGAGTGGGTAAAAGACAATATTTCGGTTCTAAGAAAACATTTTCTTTGCGGTACTGGAACAACTGCCAGACTAATAGCTGAGGAAGTCGAACTTCCTGTTAAAGCTTATAATAGCGGCCCTTTAGGCGGAGACCAGCAGATTGGCTCCCGCATTGTGGAGGGTGGCATTGACATTGTAATCTTTTTTTGGGATCCTCTCGAGTCCCAACCTCATGACCCAGATGTAAAGGCACTTTTAAGAATTGCTGCTGTTTACGATATTCCAATTGCCAATAACCGTGCCACCGCAGATTTTATTCTATCATCTTCTTTAATGGACAGCCCTTATGATCGCAGAATTGTTAACTACAATAAAAAGATGATGGAAAGAGTTAAACAGTTTAAAGTAAAATGATCGAGAATAATCAAAAAGTCTCAATATGCAATTAAAAGGAGCTAAGGATAAGCCTTTGCTCCTTTTAATTTAGTATTAAGCCGTTTTTGTATTCATTTTTACTATAATAAGACTTTTGTAATCGTCCAACCCCCATTCCATAAATGATCTTCCTTTGTATAATAATAACTTATAGTAGTTATTTTAACTTTATCTGAAACTTATTTTAAGATTGTCCAACACCTTTAAACCTTTTTGTTTTCAAAGTATAATGGTAAATATATTTTTACTTAATAGTTGAAGGATGAATGATATGGAGCAAAGTAAAATCGACCGAATCAATCAACTGGCAAGAAAGGCTAAAACAGAGGGTCTTTCTGATATGGAAAAAAAGGAACAGCATGCGCTCAGGCAAGAATACCTCTCGGCCTTTAGACAAAGTCTTGCTTCTACCCTAGAACAGGTTGTTATTGTCGATCCTGATGGCAACCGGTCTCCCGTTAAAAAAAAGGAGCCTCCAAAGCAATAGAACTTCGGTATCATCACGTTTTTTCAAGCTGACCTCTATGTTACATCTTATGTGAGCTTTTTTATTATTGCATAACGCTCCGCTAAAAAAACATCAACTGGTGTATTTTAGGAGTGATTCAAACTGAATATAAAAGTAGACACTATATAACTAGAGGTTCTATAGTGTCTATCTTTTTACATAATTTATTGATCCTGATGATTCTCAAACAATCTCATAAAGATTCTCATAACGAAGTAAATGCTTATTTTGTCTTGGGATAAAGTCTATCC
>JAEYPI010000176.1 GCA_023410885.1 Bacillota bacterium | reverse complement strand
TTCATGGATCGTGTTTGCAGAGAGTGAAAAGCTGCATGTGCTGGATTATAAAGCCGGAGAAACGGTCTGTACTTTTGTTCACGGTGATAGTGTGACAAGCTATAAGATATTTGACACCTTTATCTTATCTTCTTCTAAGGATGGAACACTCCGTTTCCTGATGACGGAAAATGGCGGGTATGAGAATAACTATATGCGCTTAACTTTTCCCAATTCCATTAAGCATATGGTCCAAGGAAAGGGGCGGTTTGGTATCTATTATCCCTTATCCCGTAAGGTCTATCTGCTCAATTACCTTGAAAATGATCAAATTGTCAAATTAGAAGGGCATCAAGATTCCATTGGTCAGGGCCGTTTTTCATCGGATGGCAAAAAAGCCGTCACTGCCGATATGGACTTATCCGGGGATGATGGGAAGGGAATGCTTTGCTTATGGGATGTGAGCAATCACAAGTTACTTAAAACAACGCAACTGGGGGATAAAATCAGGCAAGTTGAATTCGTCGACGGGGACAGTAAGCTTCTGGTTTGGACAAACTCAGATCAATTAATGCTGCTAGATGCTTCCGACTTAAGGACTCTGGAAGAATATCAATGCGAGGAGAAGATTTATAATCTAAAATTAAATACTGAGTATCTGGCCTTGATAACCTCAAATAACGAAGTGATTGTTTTATCCTCAGGGGATTTAGAAATAAAAAACCGGTTTAAAGCAAATTCCATCAAGTACGCTTCGTTTCTGGATGATCATAACTTCTTTGTAACCGGCTACTCGGGGGTTCAGCTCTTTGACGCGATAACGGGAGAAGAGAAGCTGACGATTAATGACGATACAATTGGTGAAACCGCTATTAGCGCGGACGGCCTACACATTGCTTTGGCCTATGAGGATCAATCGATAAAGCTTTTTGAAAGAGGGGAGAGCTTGCGTGAGACAGTGACCCTCAAAAGCATTGGCCTTGACTGCTCAAAACTTGCATTTAGTCCTGATTCTCAAAGACTTATTGTGGGTTACGATGATAAAAGCGTTGCTTTTTATGAAACAGATACGGGTGCTCTCATTCATACGCAAGATGGGGACTATTTTACCTCCACCCTTGAAAACGTCATTTATAGTAACGATGGCAACCGCCTTGCGTGTATTGATACTGGCGGTGACGCCCATATTTTTGATGCTCCTACTTCAAAAATACTGGCTAAGGCACCGATTTTGGACATTGATCAAAGCTTTAAGACCCTATTGTCAAGAGACGGTAAAAATGTACTCTTAATGCCACTCTATTCCACTCAGATGCTACTAGATGAAGCCAAAAAGCAGCTTGATGGACGGACCCTGACAGCGGAAGAGAGAAAAACGCTCTTTATCGAATAAGCCGAGAATAATAGTACCAATAAGACGTTATTCATGAGAAAAGAAAAATGCGCATTGACATTACATATTATGAAACGTTATAATATGCGTAACGTCACACAATGGGGGTAAGCTTTGAAAAAAATAATGCTGACAACAAAAGAAGAGCTAAACATTTACATGAGTCCTGTGCGGCAGCAACTTATGCACCAATTGTTCCTTTCCAATGCTTCAATGACTCCGAAAATGTTAGCTGATAAACTGCAAATATCAGCATCAAGTATCCAACACCATGTTAAAAAGCTGATGAAGCTTGGTCTGATAGAGCTGGACCATACTGAGATAATAAACGGTATTACCGCGAGCTTTTACAAACCCACGCAGGTAACGGTGCATATAGGTTTAAACAGATCGGATGCTTTGGTGGAGCAGCGAGAGGTATTAATGCAGGAATCAATCGCCCGGACCTACGATGGTTTTAAAAAACAGATGAGTAAGCGATTAAGTATAGAGGATAAAGACACTGTTCATAAGTGGGGAGACATACTGTCCGGCGTTGTTCACCTGAACAAGCAGGAATCCGACGGACTGATGAAACTCATTACAGCATATATCGAACAGCATGCTGCACCAACAGTGGATAGCATCCCTTGGGAATACGCCATTATCGCATATAACGCAGAGGAGCTGCGCCATGAATAAACTGCATCAGGTTATGCTCACCCTTAACTCTTTTTCTATGGGCCTAATCTTACCTATTCTCAATTTGATTTTGCTGGAAAAGGGCTCCAATCTGCGAACTCTTCCATTGCTTCTGGCTATATACGCAATAATTGTATTATGCTTTGAGCTGCCAAGCGGTATTTGTGCAGATGTCTATGGTCGCAAAGCAGTGTTTTTACTATCCTGCGTATTGTATTTAGTTTCTTTTTCTCTTCTCATAGCAGCAAACAATATGATATGGCTGGTTGCTGCCATTATATTTTTTGGCTTAGGACGTGCTTTTTCATCTGGTAGCTTGGACGCTCTCATTATTGATCAGGCTCTTGAACAGGACGGAGAAGGATGCCTTGCAAAAGTAAACGCCCGCATGGCTGTTTTGGAGGGTGTGGGTTTGGCAACAGGGGGCATTTTAGGTGGAATAATCGCTGATACAGCCGGTACATTCTTATTGAATATTATCTTGCGTATAGTATTCATTGTCATAATCTTTATTCTTTGTCTGGCTTTTATCAAAGAACAGCCTGCACACCCAATGGAACAGCGTATTTCCTTGATTGAGCATATCCGGAAAGGTAAGCAGGTTGTGTGCTCTTCACCTAAATTTGGCTTTATGATACCGGGTATTTTTCTTGTAGGGTTCTTTCTTTGTACCATAGAGACATACTGGCAGCCTGCTTTCATGGATATGCCGACCGCACAAAGCAATGCCTGGGTGCTTGGATTTATAACTTTTTTGGGGTTTATGGGCTCTACAGTTGGAAACATCACCGCTCAGAAGCTAATGGACAAACAACGCAATAGGGAGTGGGCATTCTATAAAATTCTCCGCATTATCTTTGCTGTCTGCATTCTGATTTTTGCCTTACAAAAAAGCATACCAGGCTTTATGGCCTGGTATACCGGTTTATACATGCTGCTGGGAGCGGGAAATATAGCTGAGACCACTTTAATCAATAAGTTGACTCCAAATCATATGCGCGCAAGTGTGCTCTCGCTTAGCTCTTTAATGACACAAATTGGTGTATTGAGCGCTTCCGTATTCAGCAGCATCGTGATTCAAAGGTTGCAATTTGCAGGGATATGGATGGTTGCAGGCGGGCTTTTGGGCGGATATCTACTTGTTGTAGCTATCGTCACATTAAAAAGGGAAAAAGAAATGGACGTTAGGTTTAATCAAAGCATTCATACAGAATAGCATTAACTCATAGCGCTGATGCTATAGCATTTTTCCGATTGTGTCCAATAATTCGTCTACCACTTCTGTATCTCCGGCCTGAACCCGCTCTATCAAGCAGCTTTTCATATGGCCCTCAAGGATAAGCTTGCTGATGGACTTCAAGGCAGCCTGGACTGCCGAGATCTGATTCAGAATGTCATCACAGTAAACATCCTTTTCGACCATGCCCTTAATGCCTCTGACCTGACCTTCAACTCTATTTAATCGGGTTACTAAAGCTTGCTTCTCCTTTTGTGACCGTGTTTTCAATTTTTGATCGGTAACCGTGTCCCCTTGCATGTGGCAATGGTCACACTTTTTTGTGGAATCACTCATGGGAACCTCCTGAAAAAGCCTTGAGAAAGGGAGCTTATGAGTCCCCTTTCTCTGGCTGAATAAAAGCACTTATGAATAGGTGGATGCCTATAATTTTACTATAGAAATGACATCATAACCAGCTTCTTCAACTGCGTTTTTAAGGTAGGAATCGGATACTTCATTCCTGAGTTCAACAATAGCATGCTTATCCTTCAAATGAACGGTGACTTCTCCAACACCTGCGATTTCTTTTAAGGCTTCCTGTACATGCTTGACGCAATGACCACAACTCATTCCTTCAATATTAATCTGTCTTTTCATGATTATTTCTCCTCTTCATTATTATAACTGTTGACTTTTAGTCTTATCAGACTACTCCGATTTATTTTAAGTCGAATGGTTTTAATAGCTTATCCACCTGGCTAGGCTTGCCTCTTTTATCCATTACTTCAACCTTTCCAAATACCCAGCCCTCAATCTGATCAGGTTTAACACCGGCATCGATAAAGGGTTGGGGATTAAGAACAAACACGATATCCTTATCATTTGTATTCATATCTTTCGCCCACTCGAACATGTTACCATCCCCTAGGGATAGGCCATAATGGTCGAGTGCCTGGTGATAACCGATGGCCTCTCTGTTGGTTCGAATCACTTCATTAAAGGATCCAATGGGTGTGGGCTCCCCTTCATAAGTAAATTTCTCATTGCCTAGCTCGGCCTTATAGACAATTTTATCGCCCGCTACCATGACCTGAGGAAGTTTGGTGACATCAAGACCGGCATCAATAAAAGGTTTTGCGTCGAATTCTAACATAGCATCAGGTGTTTTTGGGTCACTAAAGTCTTTGCTCCAGAAAAAACGTTCACCGGTAGGAGAGGTAAGGGTCCAGGCGTTGAAGGCATCATCTGCTTTGATTTGATCCGGGATCTTGTCTATGACTGCCTCAAAGGATGTTGATGCTATTTTGCCCACCACATCGGTGGCCTGACAGGCAGTAAAGGCTAACAGTGTCATAACTGAAAGAGCGATTAAGGGGAGCTTTCTTTTCATTATATATCCCTCCAGTAATTAATAGCGGTAGATAAGGCTCTCTTATATGCGGTATTATTTATAGGGTTTAAAACGTTTCAGCCTTAAAGCATTTGTCAGGACAGAAACGGAGCTCAGAGACATGGCTGCTGCTGCAAAAATAGGATTAAGCAAAGGTCCGCCAAAGGCATAAAGGAGGCCTGCCGCAATGGGGATACCCGCAACATTGTAGCCAAAGGCCCAGGCCAGGTTCTGCTTAATATTCCGGATGGTGCTTTTACTCAGCTGTATGGCTGTCGGCACATCCATAAGGTCGCTTCTCATAAGGACGATGTCTGCCGATTCCATAGCCACATCAGTCCCTGAACCGATAGCGATTCCAATGTCGGCTTGAGCAAGGGCGGGGGCGTCATTAATACCGTCTCCTACCATTGCGACCTTCTTGCCCTCAGATTGAAGCTTCTTGACTTCATAGGCCTTGTCCTGGGGAAGAACTTCTGCCAGAACCCGATCAATACCGACCTGCTTAGCAATGGCTTCAGCCGTTCTCTTGTTGTCACCGGTAATCATCGCCACTAATATCCCCATATCATGCAGCTTTTTAATGGCTTTCGTGCTGCTTTCTTTTACCACATCCGCAACAGCAATAATACCTGCCATTTTACCATTCATGGCAACATACATGGGGGTTTTTCCTTCGGATGCAAGTCTGTCAGAAGCACTTTCCAACTCCTCCAAAGCAATGCCTCTATCGGCCATAAGCTTCTGATTACCTAAAAGTACAGAGATTCCCTCTATCCGGACCTCTATCCCATGACCGGGTATGGCTTCGAAATTTTCTACCTTTAATAAAGGGATGTTTTCCTTCTCAGCGCCCTTTACAATAGCCTCACCAAGCGGATGCTCCGAGCCCTTTTCAGCAGAAGCGGCCAACTGAAGAAGCCTGCTCCTTTCAAAGGTTTCTGTGGTTATGACATCGGTTACTTCAGGCTTGCCTTCGGTAATGGTGCCTGTTTTGTCAAAAATGATAGCGTTAATTTTATGAGTACTCTCTAAGGCTTCGCCACCTTTAATCAGTATGCCATACTCAGCGCCTTTGCCGGTTCCCACCATGATGGCTGTCGGTGTAGCAAGACCAAGAGCGCAGGGACAGGCTATAACGAGTACCGCAATAAAGATGGTCAGTGAGAATATGACCGACTGCCCGGATATAAGCCAAGCTAAACCAGCTATTACAGCAATAGCAAAAACAATCGGCACAAAATAACCCGAAACGATATCTGCCATTTGTGCTATGGGCGCTTTGGTTCCCTGGGCATCCTCAACCAGCTTGATGATCTGGGCCAGTGCGGTGTCACTCCCCACCTTTGTAGCTTTAAAGCGTATGGAGCCGTTTTTATTGATACTTGCACCAATAACCCTGTCTCCAGCATGCTTTTCTACAGGCAAGCTTTCACCGGTCAGCATGGATTCGTCCACCGAGGTTAAGCCCTCAATGACCTCACCGTCAACTGGTATTTTCTCTCCGGGCCTTACGAGGATAATATCACCGACCTCAACCTCTTCAATGGGGATTTCAATCTCTTTATCACCCTGAACGACAATGGCTGTTTTGGGAGCAAGCCCCATCAGCTTCTTAATAGCCTCCGAGGTTTTGCCTTTTGAAACAGCCTCAAGGGATTTACCTAGCAAAATTAAAGTGATAATAACGCCGGCGGTTTCAAAGTATAGGCCTTCCATGGCCGCAAAATCGCCAATAGAAATCCTGTAGGTTGAATAAAGGCTATACAATACAGCCGCGGAGGTTCC
>JAEYPI010000108.1 GCA_023410885.1 Bacillota bacterium | reverse complement strand
ATCATGATGTTTCCGCTGGTGGAAAACCCGGCTTATGGCAGCGCGTTGCTGGTTTTTTAGGGGATAAATTATGAGGAAAGCAATGGAGTTGGCTTTAATTCCGAATGACAAATATTCCGAATATCGTTATCAAACGATATTCAAGGCCTATAAATGGGATCCGCAGGTAGGAGATCATCATACGATTGCAGAGCATGTTGTTCTATTGGATCAAGAGACCGCTGAAAAGCTGGAATTATGGGCGGAACAGTTATCGGAAGAAACGATGATGATGGAACAAGCGCTCATCCATAGACCTTCTTTAGTTAAGAAATTGGGCCTGCCCAAGAAAGTGTTGAAAACGGTTGAACGGCTCTCGAACTATGATAGAAATCAAAACATTCGGCTGATGCGCTTTGATTTCCATCCCACAATAGACGGTTGGGCAGTGTCTGAAGTGAACAGTGATGTACCCGGAGGACTGGCTGAGGCATCTATTCTGCCTGAAATTGCAGCTAAGTATTTTAATGGTTATGAACCTCGCCATCATGTGGGAGAAAGTCTTCTGCAAGCCTTTTCTGAGAGAGTTGATAAAAATAGTACGATCGCATTTGTTCATGCCACTTCCTATTCGGATGACCGCCAGGTGATGGAGTTTGTGAGTGACTATTTTCATTCGCAGGGGTACCAGACTGTTTTTGCTGCTCCGGATCATATTGAATGGAAAGATAAGAAGGCAGTATGTATTATTGAAGGCAAGGAAGGGCCTGTAGGCGGGATTGTACGCTTTTTTCCCCTGGAATGGTTAACCAGCCTGCCACGGAAATCGGATTGGAAGGGTTATTATGATTGTGAGACGCCTTCTTGTAACCACCCTATTGCGATATTAACCCAATCCAAGCGGTTACCGTTGATATGGGATGAATTAGGTGTTGATATTCCCACATGGAAAAAGTTACTGCCTTCCACCAAGAGCCCGGAGCTAATAAAATCGCAAGAGGATGATTGGATCTATAAACCTGCTTTGGGAAGGGTAGGGGACGGCATATCCATCAAGGAAGCGATAGCCGTTAAAGAGCGCTTGCGCATTGAAAAAGAAGCACGGAAACATCCTGGAAACTGGCTGGCTCAACGAAGGTTTATGAGTGAGCCCCTAAAAGATAGGAATGAGGAAGCCTTTCACTTATGTGTCGGCGTTTTTACGGTCAACGGAAAACGCGCCGGTTTTTATGGAAGGATAAGCCCCTATCCACGAATTGATGAAAGAGCGAAAGACATACCAGTATTGGTTTCAAAGGGAGGAAGTCAAAATGCGGGACAACCTGGAAACATATAAGATTTGGGCGCCCGATGATGCATTATGGACGCGGTGGGCAAAGCCAGTTTTATTTACTCGGAAACCAACTATTAATAATCAGAACCTGAATATACCTAAGGTAAATTGGATTCAGAATATGGATTCCCATACGATGGTTATCGTTGACCTTCCTGGAGAAAGCGGAGTTACCGAGAGTCTGACTTTAGCGCGTTTAGGTTATCGGCCGGTTCCACTCTATAATGGCGTGGATGGGCAAACCTCCTCGGTGATTGTCAAGGTTTGGGATATTGTAGCTGCCTTATATAAAGGCGCTGACGAACTGATGACTTATGATATACGTTTAAATGCACCGCCGGTTTTCATGCTGGACGCCAACCGCATGACCGGTAGCGGAAAAAGACCGGGTACTTTTGATAACCGTTGGTGTGTTTTTCCGCAAGATATGCCTTCCGCTGCGTTTCTGCTAAAAGAGGGGATTAGCAGGATAATTGTTCGTTCCGACGGAATACAAAACGACTTATCCCATATTTTACACCGTTATCAGGATGCAGGGATTGATATTTACCTGTGTACCGGAGGAGACATTGAAAAGAAATCAATAGCCAAGCCCTCAAAATATAAGAGCCTGTCATACCGCTTTAAGGTGATTTTTGGATTGACCAGAAACGGTACCGGTGGCTTTGGTGCCATGGTGCCTCAAGAAACCCATGGCGCCGGATAAAGATACATATTTCCTACAAAAATAATGAGTCTTCGATACGGGAGAAATTGTTATCTTTTTGTTCCCACGGACGTGTGTTAAGGCAAATTTTAAGGAACTCCAAACGATAGGAGTTCCTTTTTATGCTGGATTATTCCTTAACCTACCGTAGTGTTGCTGAGTCCTAGGGCTTGGCTTATAAGATTCCGCGTGATATTCTATAAATAATAAAAAACCGGCCTGTAGAAAAATGAAGGAACTCAAAGGGGGGAATGCCATGAAGGAGCTTTTATTGTCCCAATACATACCAAGGAGTGAGCTTCGTGTTGAGCATCACCATAAGCCTCACCCATATTTTAGTGCCATCGACGTGCATACCCATTTCGGGCAGATCTTCCTCGGTGAGGGTGATACACATGGTCTGGATACCGAAAAGCTGGTTGAAGCCCTCAAGGAAAGAGGAATTAAGCATATTGTCAATTTGGACGGAAAATGGGGCGGGGAATTGAGCCGGATGCTGGAAAAGACACAAGCCTTCGGGGATTTTATTACAACCTTCGGAACGGTAGATGTCTCGCAGCTTGATGATATGTGTTTTGAAAAAACGGTTAGAAACACTCTCCGGGAATCCAGGGATATGGGCATTAAGGGACTGAAGTTCTGGAAAAATATCGGACTGGGAATCAGGGATAAAAGTGGACTGTATATCCCTGTTGATGACGATCGTCTAAGTGTCATATGGGAGACTGCAGCGGAACTAAAGCTCCCGGTCCTGATTCATATTGCCGACCCTATAGCCTTTTTCAAACCCATTGATGAAACAAATGAGCGCTATGAAGAGCTTCTTGCGCATCCGGACTGGTCCTTTGAAGACCCCTGCTATTACCGTTTCCAGGAATTGATGGCCATGCAGGAGCGCCTTCTACAAAAAAACCCGAAGACAACCTTTATCTTGGCCCATATGGGCTCATGTGCTGAGGATTTGTCCTATGTTGGAAAATGCCTGAGCAGATATCCGAACATGTATGTCGATATGGCCATGCGCATATCGGAATTAGGCCGCCAGCCTTATACCGCACGAAAATTTTTTGAGAAGTATCAGGACCGGATTCTGTTCGGTACCGATTCAGATATGCACAATTACGGATGTTACAATATTTATTATCGTTTCATGGAGACCTATGACGAATACTTCGATTATGTTGACCTCCCCGTCCCCAATCAAGGCCGCTGGAAAATCTACGGTATTGGTTTGGAAGAGGAAATCCTGGAGAAGGTCTACGCAAAAAATGCTGAGAGAATTATTGGGTTTTGATGGGGAGTGCAGTCGGGCCCGCCATTGCTGCTCATGCAAAGTGATTTCAGCAATGGAAAGACGGAGGTTGGCACTTTCTTGCACTAAATTCAGTAGGATATTTACTGGCATGCTTAAAATTGCTCTGGACATTCTTTCTCTGCGGATTTTTCCAAAAGACACCCTTGTTGAACACTCATTAACAACCCGGCAAGCAATGCAAATAAAATACCAACCATACTAATCCTCCATCAAAATGATAGTATAGTTATCATTCCTCAAAAACTTAATGAAATGTGAACGGATGTACATACACAAGGTATTAAGATTTAGAGCCGTAGGCATATTCAAAAAATCCTTTATAATATAGGCACTCCAAGGAGTGCCTATATATTTGCTTAGGGTTCTTATAATTTAGTATTGGTACAGCATTAGAGTTTGAACACCAGACCCTCCATATCAATAATGACTTTTATTTCTATTTTGAGGTCATGGTGGATTCTCTATGTTTGGTGTCAAACGCTTCCATGGGCTTATTGCAGGGATCCTTGCCACTTAGCTTGGGTTCTCTTTCTTATGGGTTCCATTAAAGCCAAGATCTTTTTTTAGGCCCAAGGAACTAAATTTTTATTCACCAACTCTATGATAATAAAAAATATGGACTTAAAAAAGATAACCAACACTTTCTTGAAACTTTCATGTCAGATTGCTCAAAGAATATTTTAAATCTAAAAATAGTACTTATTTATTCTATTTTTAATCCATATATGGGTACTTGGTCTTTTGATATATTTTAAGATAAATAGAATGTATTTCACGTTATTCACTTAATGATTTACCCTCAATAAAGCGTCATTAATAAGTGTGCGCCCGCTTAATGAGTTGTATTATACCGTTGCTAAGACGGTTATAAAATAAGCAAGGGGGATACAAAATCATGTTCATGAGTAATGCAGGACAGGCTTCAAGGTTTGTTGCAGCTTTATTGATTCTCACACTGTTCATGGGTCTTTTCGGCCAAGTTACCAACACCATTATTGCAACTGCAGAGCCCCAAACACCCCTGGAGGATCATTTTGACGGAAGCGAGCTGAATACATCTAATTGGCTGATAGCCTACAAAAACTGGGGCGGCAAGGACTCAGCCACAGGGCTTGACTACAACGGAGGTGTCGTTCCACAGAATGTAGAGGTTTCTGAGGGGACACTCAAGCTAAAAGCCAACGGCAACCTGTATGATGGTCCCATAAAGGGTATTAACAAAAATGGTACCCTAAGGGACGATG
>JAEYPI010000093.1 GCA_023410885.1 Bacillota bacterium | reverse complement strand
TGACTGTTTTGCGGCAGCCCTAATCAACTCAATTACTTTTTCTGTATTAAAGGAACAGTCGGCTACCCTTAACTCGGGCGAAGCCGCTGCCACTCTCGCAAATCCATATTTCATGGTATCACCAGCCCATTAAAAACTTTAAATCTATATGGTTAATCATATCATATTGTGTCACTACAGGAATATTTTTTGCAAACAAAAAATCTCAAGCCGCCTCTCTTGAGATTTTCTAGGATTCGAAAATTCTCTAAAGCTTCTCCCGAATGAGAGGCATACTCATGCACCTTGGCCCTCCCCGGCCCCTTGATAATTCAAAGGAATCAAACTCCAGGACCTCTATTCCATTTCTCCGTAAAACCTTATTGGTCACATGATTACGGTTATAGCAGACGACCTTGCCCGGAGCCACTGCAAGGGTATTGCTTCCATCGCTCCATTGCTCCCGGCTGGCCGCAACAGGATCACCATCACCGCATCTTATGAGATTCACTGAACCGCATTTAAGATATTTCTTCAATATTGTGGATAAGCTTTCCTGCTCATGCCTGATTTCGAGGCTATTATTTTTTCCTCTTGAAATGCTGTATACATCAAGGGGATCTTCAATTCCCGGAAATAGGGTGAACTGGTCATAGTCCACCATAGTAAATACGGTGTCCAGATGCATATAGGCTCTTGTTTTTGGTATATCAAAGGCTAGAACGGTCTGAAAGCAATCCTCCTCACCACATAACAGATTGGCGGCCAGCCTCTCAATGGCAATAGGATCGCTTCTGTGACTGATTCCTACAGCCACTACCCTATTTGAAAGAACTAATATGTCCCCGCCTTCTATAGGGTGGGTTTTATTTCTGTTATACCATCGGGGAACCTCTTTGAATTGAGGATGATAATTAAAAATATACTTTGCAAATAGAGTCTCCCGGTTTCGGGTTATATTAGCCATCACATTGAGAGAAATCCCTTTTCCGATGCTCGCGAAAGGATCACGCTGAAAATACATATTGGGGATGGGATCAAGAATAAAGGGGTAGGGATGCTTGACCATATCCCCTAATGACTTTGGTATAATATTTTTAAGCTCTTCCGTTCTAACACCGGCGATACATTTTTTAGTGAGCTCTTTTGGCGAGTAGTTGCTGAAAAATGCCGAAAGGGCCTCCTGAAAGCCCTCCGTAACAACCTTCCCCTCTGCCAGAAACTCCTTAATAAACGCCTCTCTGATTTCGGGATACGCCAAAATGTCCGCCATTAAATCCACCAGGTAAACAACTTCCGCCCCTTCATTCCTTAAAATATCTGCAAACTGATTATGCTCTTTCTTTGCTTGTTCCAGATAGACAATCTCATCAAACAAAAGCCTATTTAAATAGTCCGGAACTATATTCTCTACTTCCTCACCCGGGCAGTGAAGAAGAACACGCTTCAGTATTCCTATTTCACTATAAACAGAGATAGCCCCATCGGGAGACATTCCCATCATCCTTCCACTCAATATCTGCTTATAGTTTTCTTTTTTTAGGTCTCATTATTCTCTTGATCAAAAAACCACCTCCAACTCCTGAACATGAGTCAAACGTGGTTTTTCCGGTTATTAGCAATTATTTTAACTTAATTATCCCGATCTGTTTAATAATGCTCTTAACTTTTCAGCCTTCCTGTAATGCTTAATTAGCCTTGATTAGGATGGGATCTTTGGTTGCAGGTATCGAGCTTGTATGCTCTGTTATAAATTTTTCTGCATTTTCTCCCACAAACCAGTCAAATAGCCACTGGGCAGGGCTATACAATCGCGCATCGGCCCTCATAAGCATCCATGCAGTCGATATAAAGGGGTAGCTTTCGTTGGCGATATTCTCCTTGGTCGGACTAATACCATCTATAGCAAAGCTTTTTAAATTCTTTGAACTGCTAAATTCCTCATCTACGAACGTCAAAAAGCTAAAGCCAATGGCATTCTCATCCCATTCGACCAAATTGATGATTTCACCCATCTCATCAACTTCCATGTCATTGTATGTCCCATCTTGAAAATTAGGGGCATCATTCTGACCCTCCCATACCAGGGACTCAAACATGCGTTGGCTACCTGACTGACTATCCCTCACAAAAATAGATATCTCAGCATCAGGCCCACCAACTTCCTTCCAGTTGGTTATTTTTCTCCGATATATATCTCTAAGCTGATCGGAGCTTAGATTTTCAACCGGATTCTGAGAATTCCCAAGGATCATTAGCGCATCATAAGCATAACAACGCGCTTTTAGATCTACACCCTTCTCATTCATATATTTTTGCTCTTCTTCTGTGGGTAAAAGTGCAAATACCACATCAACCTTTCCGTCGATGAGGTTGCATATGGCTTCATGGGTTTTACTGCATAGAGGCTCAGGTCCCTCCATTTGACCATTTATGACAAGGTCGTTATAGATTGAAGCAACCATCTCTTTTCGAGCTGTTGATGAATCAAGCTGTGGAAACAATTGTTTTTGTATGGGGGTTACCTCAGGTGTTGCACTGGGAGTCACCTCAGGTGTTACACTAGGTGCTAATGTTGGGCTGGAGTCTATCACATTAGGGGTGGGTGAAATGCTCACATTGGAATCAGGATCCATATTAGCTCTCATGCCGCAAGATACTAAAAGCATCATAATGGTGCTTATCATGAAGATAAAAAAAAGACGTGTTATTGGCTTCATAAGGAATACCTCCTAATGTAGTAAATTATACCATTTAGCCATTACTTAATCAATTTTTACTACATAAGTTGAAATAGTAAAACGGAGACGAAAGAAAATCCCGTAGGGTACGAACTGCCCTGCGGGTTTTTTGTTATGTATGCGCAATATAGACATAGCATTAAAGCGATTATCAGGCCCACTTAAAATGATCCTTTCCGGCACCGATTTCAAAGTGGTATTTCACGATGCCAAGATCCATTTTGGAATAAAATCCTCCGGTAGCCTCTGCTTTTACAATATTGCCCGAAAGCGTGAATAGGAATTTCTGCTGATTGGTGGCAGTGGGAGCCAATAGTGCAGCCTCCATACCTTTTTTGAACCAATCCGGCATGGTTCCATCTAACCTGCAAAGTGTTTCCATAGGCTTGCTTTTATGCGCCACACCCTGGGTTGCACCATAACCGAGAGAAATCACACAGACCAGTTTTTCGCCTTTCCCTATGGTGCATTTGCTCTTGCCCTTGCTGAAGGTCAGTGCTACCCAACAAGTGTTGAGTCCCAGTTGCTGGGCTTTAAGGACGATCCGCTCGCCGTAATAGCCTAGTTTTTCATGAAGGTCCGCACTCTTTGCACCAATCAGCGCAATATAATTCTTTACACCGCTAAATTTGCCATAGTGCGCCATAAATCCACCGAAGGCATTTGGCTCGTCGGTGACAAGCTGGATATGCAGCCCGCTTTCTTTGTTGCAGGTATCGATTTGCGCGCGTAGCGCTTTAAGTACTTCCGAGTCGATCGGTTTGTCGATGTAGCTTCTCACTGAATGTCGGTTCTTCATTGCTTCGAAAATATCCATAACACCCCTCCCACCTAATGGTATGGCCCACCATCCATTCCTTAAGCACCCTCGTTTTGCATTTAAAGTAACTCCAACCATTATACCATGTAGAGTTTATGCAAAGTTTATTGGTCAAGAAAATCAAGAAAAAATACTAAGACATGATTAACTCTATTTTTATAGAAATTCTATTTTTGTAAAAATGATTGCTTTAGATTACATTATCAACAAAAAAACAAACCTGTTACTTTTACAATAACAGGTTTGTCTGTTGGAGCGGGTGAAGGGAATCGAACCCTCACGACCAGCTTGGAAGGCTGGTGTTCTACCATTGAACTACACCCGCAGAATTCCGTAAAACAAAATTATGCTATCACAAAATAATATTAATGTCAAACTTTAATG
>JAEYPI010000074.1 GCA_023410885.1 Bacillota bacterium | reverse complement strand
GATTATATTGTTATTTTTATGAATTTTTCTGTTTTGTTATAGAATTTAGAGGTTACAAACAGCCGCAACCATAAAAACAATAAAAAAAAGAAGGCCTCCCTTGTTTATTATTAGTGGAGTCCATCTTTAACATGTAAAACCGGAGGTATCATCATTCTTACCTTAAAGCAATAAATTGAATAGAAGCACCCTTATGGCGTTTAGTACCTATAGACTGTGTTATATCCATAAAGATAATGAACGTGCCCATCATTAAAGGAGGTTTGTGACTGGTAGTAGTGGGTATGGCCATCTTCAGTCTCTATTTCAGGACTTGTATAGAGCGAATACATGTGAATATGACCATCTTCAAAGGAAGTTTCCCCCATCATGGTGTGTGCATGACCCGGCACATCGGGGTCCATGCTGGTTGTTCCGGCATATCGATGAAAGTGCCCGTCATTAAAAGTAGTGACACCACTATAGTTATGATTATGCAACGTGTTGGGCATTGTTATCACCTCAATAACATAGTATGTAATCTATGCAAGAAATGTAACTTAACCCTTAATGAGAGAAGGCTATATTTCGTTTAAGGTACGTTTTAAGAACTCCCGGGTGCGCTCTTGTTTTGGATTGTTAAATATCTGCTCAGGGGTTCCTTCTTCCAAAATGATTCCTTGATCCATAAAAACCACACGATCGGCTACATCTCTTGCAAAGCCCATTTCATGGGTTACAATCAGCATGGTAAGGCCGCTTTCTGCAAGCTCCTTCATAACCTTGAGAACTTCCCCTACCATTTCAGGGTCCAGGGCTGACGTGGGCTCATCAAAGAGCATGACATCCGGCTCCATGGAAAGGGCTCTCGCAATGGCAACGCGCTGTTTTTGTCCACCCGACAGCTGATTGGGCTTGGCATGGATATATTGATCCATACCCACCACATTTAAGTATTTCATCGCCACTTTCTTGGCTTCGTCCTTGGAACGCTTTAATACTTTTATCTGACCCACGAGGCAGTTGCCTAATGCATCGTGGTTATTAAACAAATTAAATTGCTGGAAGACCATGCCCAGCTTGGTACGGTAAGCAAAAATATCATGCTTGTCATCGAGGATATTCTCACCCCTGTATATGATTTCTCCGCCGCTTGGCTTTTCTAAAAGGTTAATACAGCGCAGGAGTGTCGATTTACCCGATCCTGAGGAACCGATGATACAAACAACCTCTCCCTTATTCACCGAAAAATCGATATCCCTTAAAACTTCATTATTGCCAAAGGCCTTGCTTAAATGTTTGATTTCAATAATCTTTTCCATACTGTCCTTCCTTGTCTATGACAAATTGACCGCTGCCTATTGCTTTTTCAAAAGCTTCTGTTCCGGTGTCTCTACCTGCATTTGATTGGCATACAGTATAAAGTTCTCAGGACCATCCATTTTTTTCTCAATTAACCGCAAAATTCTCGTCACGGTGAAGGTCATGATGAAGTAAAGGACACTGGCCACAAAGAAGGCTTCAAAGTATCTGAAGTTATTCCCTGCGATCGAATTGGTCTGAAAGTATAGCTCTGATACAGAAATAACATTGAGTACCGAAGTATCTTTAATATTGATAACAAACTCGTTGCCCGTTGCAGGTAGAATATTCCGAATGACCTGTGGCAACACCACATTTTTCATGGTTTTGACATGATTCATGCCAATAGCATGAGCCGCTTCAAACTGGCCTTTATCAATGGAAATAATACCGCCCCGAACAATCTCCGACATATAGGCCCCCGTATTGATGGAAACAATAAAAATGGCGGCGACCAATCGATCCATGTGAAAGCCTACCATAGCAGATCCATAATAGATAACCATGGCCTGAACAATCATGGGGGTTCCTCGAAACACCTCTATGTAGATGGAAAGGACCCCATTGATGAGCTTAAGAATCCCCCGCTTGATACCCCGGTTGGGCATGGGAATGGTGCGGATTACCCCCACTAACAGACCAATGATTGACCCTAAAATAGTGCCTATGATGGAGATTAAAAGCGTGATGCCCGCACCGCGCAGAAACATCGGCCAGTAGTTTGAAACAATTCTTATAATCCAATCTAAACTCATTTATGAACCTCCAATAGATAGAGATGGTGCGTCCTCACCAGAAGAACGCACCACATCCTGAACCTATTAACCTTACTGAGCAATAGGCTGGTTTTTAAGGGCCTCGTTCATCAAATTATCGCGATCATCCTGTGAGACTTCTGACAGTATTTTGTTAATTTTTTCAACTAAAGCGCTGCCCTTCTTAATACCGACAGCAATATCCGTGTCTTCTTCAGACGCTACGAAGCCATCTTTAAAAACAATCATCTTAAAGTTTTCATTTGCTGCCTCAGCACTTTGGCCCTCAGGCTTTTCAGAGACATAGCCGTCGATTGTGCCCGATTCAAGTGACACTCTCATAGCCCCGAAGTTGGCCATAGCAGGTTCCACAATAACGCCCTCTATCTGATCAATAACACTATAGTGGAAGGTGCTTTGTTGTCCTGTTATTTTTGCCCCCTTAAAGTCCTGAATGGAAGTGGCATTTTCGTATTTGCCACCTTTTTTAACAACCATGACCAGAGTGGACTTATAATAATTATCCGTAAAGTCAATGGTTTCTTTGCGTTCTGCAGTTGGTGACATACCTGCAATGATGGCGTCAATCTTTCCCGACTCGACCGCAAGGCTAAGTCCACCCCATTCGGTCTTAACAATAACCAGCTTCTGTCCTAAGCCCTCTGCAATTTTCTTAGCAATTTCTACGTCATAGCCGCCGGCAAACTCTGCAGTGCCTTCAATGGGTACAGCCCCATTGGAATCGTCAAGCTGTGTCCAGTTAAAGGGTGCATAGCCGCATTCCATGCCAACTCTGAATATACCGTCATCTTTTTGTGCACCACAGCCTGTTAACAACATCCCCAATACAAAAGTAACAACTAAGAACAATGACAATTTTCTTCTCATGACTTCTTTCTCTCCTCTTAATTCTTTTTTACTTGCCATAAATATTAAGGGAAGCCTTGCCTCCAATAATTCTCAAGAGAAATTAAACAGGCATGTCAATGGGAAGAAACGCATTTGATCTTGATTCTTGCTGATGTCACAAGTGTATGTACGACTTTAGTTTTACAACAAGCCATGATCTTTGAATAAAAAAAGCCTGAGATGTACTCAGGCCATTGTTACACAAATATGCCGTAAGTCCCCATCTTCCCTAAATGAGATAGCACAACTCAATAAACCGGGTCGTTTATTGAGACAGCCCTGCAGCTCTTAACTGCAGATCCAGCAAATAATACTGAGCATATTATAAGCTTCGGCGACATTTCCTTCTCCTTAGCCTCAACACGGCTCAAGCTCCACCAAGGACTGTTAAATATCGCGCCTCTACCCCACCTATAAAAGTGAGGTCATTACATGTACAGTCTACAACAGCATAACGCTCTGTGTCAACTTTGCTTTTAGATTAGGATAGCGTCAATTTACTGTAGGGAAAAGAAGAATAGACTAATCCTGATTATATGTGTTGCCGTTTTGTACTAAATTAGCCTAACATACGCTTGACCCATACGCAAGTTAGTATGTCTTTGTCCACCA
>JAEYPI010000051.1 GCA_023410885.1 Bacillota bacterium | reverse complement strand
GTTATACAAAGAAGATGACACCTTTCTGTTTTGGTTTTGGTAGTGACTTTATCTTAACAGGATGTCATCTTCTTTTCCATTTATCTTCCTTTTCTTTCCTGTAACCCTACAGTAACTTTACGCTAAGATTTTCGCACGATTCCGTATACATGATATCCATTGCATCCGTCAATATCCAGGCATGGCTTTTTTCTTTCAGGTGATCCACACAGAAACATCCCGGGTATCCCCAGGATGTATTTAAATTCGGGTTAAAACTTGAGGTGCATTCCCTGTGGGATGCACCTCATTTAGCCAACCAACGGACTGATTTTAAGGTCATCAGGCTGATATTATTGGGCAAAGGCCACTTTTTCCTGTTCCTCAATAAGCTGGTTGGTGTAGAGCCTGTAATAATAACCTTTTTTGCGAATCAACTGCCTATGGGTTCCCTCTTCAATAACCTGTCCCTTGTCAATAACCAAAATGCGATCGGCAGAGCGGATGGTGGAGAGCCTGTGGGCGATAATAAAGCTGGTCCGCCCCTCTAGAGCCTTATTTAAGGCATCCTGAATCAGGTGCTCTGTCTCGGTGTCGACGGAGGAGGTTGCTTCATCAAGTACAAACATTTTAGGATCGGAAAGGATGGCCCGGGCAAATGAAACAAGCTGCTTTTGACCTGTCGAGAGGCGGCTTCCCCGCTCCCCTACTTCACTCTCATATCCGTTTTCAAGCTTCAGGATGAATTCGTGGGCATTAACAATCCTCGCTGCCGCCTCAATATCCTCCTGAGTCGCTCCCTGCCGGCCATAGGCAATGTTCTCCTTAACCGTACCGCTAAAGAGGTGGGGTTCTTGAAGTACATAGCCGATATTGGAGTACATCCAGAGAAGGGGTCTCTCCCTATAATCCACTCCGTCCATAAGAATCTCACCCTCTGTAGGCTCATAGAAACGGCAGGCCAAATTTACGATGGTCGTTTTACCGGAGCCTGTTTCACCTACCAGGGCTATTTTTTCTCCTGCTTTGATGGTAAGGTTGAAATTTTCAAGAATATTCCCTCCCTCCTTATAGCGGAAGGTCACATTCTTGAATTCTATATTCCCTTTAAACTCCGGCCAGGCCTCGCGATTCGATTCAAGCATATCTCCAAATCGCTCTGTAACAAGATCGCTATCCTTTATGTCGTTCTCCGTATCTAAAAGTGTAACCACTCGTTCGGCGGAGGCCTGGGTATACTGAAGCTCGGTAAAAACCCTTGCAAACTGCTTGACGGGTTCAAAGAACTGAACCGCATAGGAGGTGAACACCACCAGCGTACCATAGCTGACAGTCCCAGCCCCAACCTCGTAGCCACCCTTCCATATTACCAGGCCTGTTGCAATACTGCCCAAAAACAGAATAATAGGTGTATAAATGGAGGAGATGGTCGCTGCTCGTATGGAGAAGTTCTTCATCTCGGAAGTGACCTTCTCAAACTCCTCAAGCATATGATTCTCAACACTTAGGGATTTAATGGTCTTTGCCCCGGTTATGCCTTCATTGAAGGCAGCAGTGATCTGGGAGTTGTATTTTCTGGTCTTTCTAAAATTGTGCAGAATCTTCTTTTGAAAGACCATGCTGATAACCACCAGGAGCGGTACCACTGACAACACCAGAAGGGCGTACCCCACATTGGTGAACAACATAAATATCGTCATGAGCACCACCAGGAAGATGGCCCAGAAAAAGTCCACCACATGCCATGAGAGGGTTACACCAAGCCGTTTCACATCCGAGGTAAGCCTTGCCATAAGCCAACCAACAGGTGTTTTATCGTAGTAAGCGATGGAAAGCTCCTGAAGCTTTTGGAACGCCGCTTTTCGGATATCATAGGGGATTTTGTTCTCAATGGCTCCGGCATTCTTGATCATAAGCCAGACATTAAAAGCCTGTGCCACCACCATGGCAATCGCAAGGAGGCAATAAAGCCAGAAGCCATCCAAGGTTTGTTTTACTGCGAAGTTATCGATAGCGTATTGGCTGAGTTTGGGGAAAACGGCATCGACAAAAGCCAGAAAAACCATCTGAATAATCAGTGTAATAATGCCTTTTTTATAGGGCTTTGCGAATACAGCCAGCTTTTTAATTGTTTTTAAATCAATACGTTTGCTGTATTCCTGTTCTTCGTAATGCATGAAGTGATCATCCTTTCTCTAAGGATTTCTATGTTTTATAAAACTCTACCTTATAAACAACTATCTAAGCGGATTACCCTACATCTTCTATAAGATCATCACCCATGGCGCTTTGAATCTCCCAGATTCTCTTATAGAGTCCATTACTGGCAATAAGCTCATCGTGACTGCCTTGCTCCGTAATCCGACCTTTATCGAGAACCAGTACGAGATCTGCTTCTGCAAGAGTGGTGATACGGTGCGAGATAATCAAGGTTGTCGTATCCTTACGCCGCTCACGGAGTGCTTGACGGATCTGGGCATCGGTTTCGGTATCTACTGCACTCAAGGAGTCATCGAAGATCAAAATGGGAACATCCTTGGCCACAGTTCGCGCAATGGCAATTCGCTGCCTTTGACCACCTGACAAGGTAACACCTCTTTCACCGACTATCGTATCATAGCCTTTTTCAAACTCCATAATCGCATCGTGAACAGAGGCGGTTTGTGCAGCAGTACGTATGTCATCGTCCTGAACATTGTAGTCTCCAATTTTTATATTTTCGAAAATGGTCTTTGAAAAAAGGAAGGGCTCCTGTAAAACCATACCTATATTCTTTCTGATCCACTCACGGCTTATGGTTGAGAGTTCGACCCCATCTATGGTAATGTGACCTTTTTGATAGTCATAAAGCCGTAGAAGAAGATGCACCAACGAGCTTTTGCCTGAACCGGTGGCCCCGAGGATGGCAGCAGTCTGCCCTTTTTTAATCTTAAAGCTGACGCCCTCCAGGATTGGCTTTCCTTTCTCATATTCAAAATGGACATCTTTAAACACAATCTCTCCGTGGATGGGGTTATCACTGAGACCTTCATGGTAATTTTCGGGTTCTGTATCCAGAATCTCTTTGATACGCCCCAGCGACACAAAGGACTGCCCCATAAAGCCCATCATCTGACCAAGACCACGAAGGGGCCAAACCAGCATTCCGGCATAGGAGGAAAAGGCAATGATGGTACCAATGGTGATGGTCCCCTGAGTGGCCCAGTAGGTACCGATAATAAGAACAAGGGCGTGCTGAAGCATACAGATCAGATCGGTACCTCCAAAAAAATTAGCCATAAGCCGAACAATTTTTAAGCTCAGATCTCTGTGAGTCTTGTTCTTCTCATCGAACTTCTCCATTTCAAACTTTTGTGCACCAAAGGCCTTTACAACACGCACACCCGTTAAGTTTTCCTGAAGAGTGGCCGACAAAATGCCCTCAGCTTCATCTGTTTCAAGAAATATCTTCATCATATTGACAAAGAAACGAACCGTAATGATAAAGACAATGGGAATGAGTACTATGGACACCAAGGTGTATTGCAGGCTCATTGAAAGCATGATGATCAGGACGACGATAACTTGTATAATGATTTGAATAGCCTCAACTGATTGGCCTGAAATAAAGTTTTGAACCGTCTCAATATCCGAAGTACACCGTTGTACAATATCCCCGGTTTGTGCCTTAACATGATAATCAAAGGGAAGGTGCTGCAAATGATCATACAGCCTTTCTCTCATGCGTTTAGATGAGCTCTGGGCGGCCGTGGCTGACAGCTTACCTTTGAAGAACATGAAAAAGCCTTGAAATAAGGTGATGATTACAAGCACAATCAGAATAATCCACAAATTACTTCGAATGGCTTCCAGCCCGCCTATTTGCTCCAAAATGTTACCAATCCATACAGGCAAATTGAGGGGTTCATCTCCAATGATAGAGTCTACAGTTGTTTTGATGATAAGCGGCACAGTAACAGAAAAGAGTGTCATGCACAAAACAGACAAAATGGCAAGACAATAGGTTCTTCCGCTTCCGTGCAGGAATTGCATCAAGAGCTTGAATTTCTTCATATTATCTATTCCTCCTTCAGCTTAAAAGCATGAAAACATAAGGTGTGGGCATCTCATCAAGAATATGTTTTTTCTCCTTTGAGACACCAAAAACAAGTCAGGCACTAATAATGGCATGACTCAGATATAAAGGTTGGGTTTGAAAAACAAATGAATGCTAATGTAGCGATGCCGAATTGGCAGAAGAAAGGTTGCCGGCGGCCGCGACAATGCCAAACCCATTTCTTAATCTGAATCCTGAAAGCATAAGCACCCGGTTAATTCTCATTTCGCGACCTCCTTCCAATAGGATAAATAATCAGACTATAGTATTATATTCCAATTTACCTCAAAAATCAATGCTCTGGATTGATGTAATAATTTTTTAACATTCTGCCTAATATGCCCCCTTTATATGAGCAAGAGAAAGATGGCGTTTTAGAACGCCATCTTTAAAAAAAAGGGATTTTCACATGGAAACTTATTTTATCGCTATTGCGTTTTTTCTAATCCTGCCTTAAAGCCTTCATAACACTGAGCTTCATTGCTCTCCGTGAAGGCAATAGTCCTGCTAAAAGGCTTGCTATAGGTGAAAATAAGAAGGCTGACAACGCAAGCCAAAGAGGTATATAGGACGAATCCAAGGTTTTTTCTCCCTCAGGGGTCCAAATGGTGGAGCTACCGATATTGACATTAAATTTATTGAGCAGGAAGGATAGCAGAAAGCTCAAGCCTATCCCCATTAATCCACCAAAAATACCTATCCACCAGGCTTCCATCATAAAGAGGCGTTGTATATCCCGGAGTCTGGCGCCAATAACCTTAATGATTCCAATCTCCCGAGTGCGCTCATAAATAGACATATACATGGTGTTAGCAATACCGATGGCCGCTATGACAAAGGACATGACGCCGATACCTAACAGGATCTGACGAAGACCCTCGGACTGCTTCTTCATATCCTCAAGCATCTGGATCGGGCTATAGCACTCATAGCCAAACGCCTTAATCTCCTCCATTATGTTTACAACATTATCGATATGCTTGGCTTTGACAATGACACGATTATACCCGTTCTGTGTCCCTGAGGAGGAGCTGCTTATCACCTTTCCATAAATTCCTCCGCCGGAACCGCCATTCTGCTTATTATATTTTTCTATTTCCTTCTGATACTGCTTGACTGTATCGAAAGGCATGATGATGGACCAGTCATATTCTGAACCACTTTGACCTGTGACACCTACAACCTCTACCTTGACAGGCTTCGCCTTAACCTTGGGTTGTTCCATACCGGGACTTGGTTTTTCACCGTAATTCATATCCCAGCTGATGGTTGTCTTCTCCTGAGTCAGGTCAAAATCAGGCGGGGCCGGTTCCCAGCGATAGGCTTTAGGATTATAAAAGTTCTGTGCAACGTAGCCGCCCACAACCATATGGTCCGTATCCCCTTCTTGTAAAGGACGCCCTGATTGTACGGGTATATCAAGCATTTGGAACATATCCGCTCTAATACCTAAAATATTAACATGGCTGATATACTTTCCGGCCATCATTTTGACATTAATATTCATGATAGGGGTTGCACCTTGCACCCCTTCTATCTTTTCAAATTGAGCAATCATATTATCATCCAGGGCGGGTATATCTTTGCCATCCGGTGTTTTGCCGCCCTGATTGTAGTTATAGACCTGAATTTGCATAATATTGCCCATTTGGTTTAACTGCTCCATAAAATTGCGTTCCATCGCAATACCTAAAGACAGCATGATTACAATGGCACAGGTACCGATCATAACCCCCAGAATGGTGAGGAAGGAACGGAGCTTGTGTCGCCAGAGATTTTTAATGCTTAAAAGGAGTGTGTCAAACAGCTTCATTAAAAATCAAACTCCTTATTCTTTTTCCGTTTGCGTACCACTAATATAATGGCTACGGTACCGCCAACAACCACAACTCCAAGAATAATATAGAACCAAATACTACCAAAAAAGCCCTTGTCCTGAGAACCCTCATCTCCAGGTATAGGCATCCCGTCCACTGGAATCTCGCCATCCGGAGGCATCTGCATTTCTATAACATTCATGGATATTTCTTTTACAAGCTCCTGCTTTTCCCCGCTGGCATTCTCGTATTGGAAAACAATACGACCATTGCCCTGACCCACCACCGTGGGAATGAGATTGATTTCAAAATACTCGGTTCTCCCTGATTCAAAATTGCCAAAATAGTTGCTCTTGGGTTGGGCTTCGAAATCTCCTTCTACAGAGAGCTTCACGTTGTAGATTTCGGTTTTTCCCATGTTATACATTTCAAAGCCCACATAAACAGGTTGCCCCATAAAGGTTTCGGTAGGCAATGAGAACTCAGAAACCTCGAATCTTGAAGGCTGATAAACAGGAATTCCGATAAGCTCATCAGCTTTGTAGGGGTTTCCCGCCTCATCCTCATATTCAAATGATACCGTTATCGTATAAGTTTTGGACTTGGCATCAGGAATGGTATAGAGGGTCAGAGTCCAGTTAGTGGTTCCCTTCGGGCGTATTTCATCAATATAGAAGGTATTGCTGCTTTCTACAGGCGAAAATACGTTTCCTGTCTCATTGGAGCTCTCTACGACCACAAAGCTACCCTTAATATTCTTAACGGTCTTTGAGGCATGGGTATTGAGGAATTCCAAATTGAGAACAAAGTTCTCACCGGCTTTTACGAGAGTCGGCTCAGAAGAATAGCTCTTTACGATAATTTTAGGAATATTCTTCCCTTCCTCGGGTTTACCGTCCGATGTGGAATCGACAAATACCGAAATTGCCTGGGCAATGGAGGTGTTCTCACCACCATCAACCGAATCAACCTTAATTGTAATAGGCACGCCACCCCTAGCGGCATCGGGCTGGGGCTGGAATCTAAAGATCAGCGACTTGGTTTCTCCCTTCTGAAGGCTGGGGATGATAAAAAGGTTCTGGGATACAGGAAGAAGAACTGTTCCTCCGTCTGCTGACACCTTAATCTGTTGGGTGGCATATTCACCACTGTTCTTAATCTTAACGGAGACATCAAAGCTTTCCCCCGGCTTCACCGATGTCATGGAAGGCTTGATCTCAAGGATCTCAAGCATGGATACCCTGTCCTCGTTTCCGGCTACGGGAACCCAAAGCTGTAGCTTTTCATTAATAACCGTTCCTTTTTCATCAGTAAAACTTATATCGAAATTAACCGGATGGCTTCCGCTCTTTAAGGTTGATGAAGCTTTTAGTGTATAGCTTAAACTCTTACTCTCGTTTCCATATATTCTATAAAAGTCGTTTTTCCCAGTACCCGAAGACAGCATGAAAGTATCCTGGGAAAGGTCTGACAAAGCGATCTTTACGTCCTTGGCAGAGAGACTACCATTATTTATAAGGACTATGGGAAGATCAAATGTACCCCCAGCAACGGCTGAAACACTCTGATTTTCCGCAAAACGAATATCAAAGCTGGCATTTGACAGATAATTGGATACCTCAAGGTATACCGTATATTCGACCGTAAACTCATCATTCCAGGCATTTGCAAATGAGAGTTTGAAGGTAAATGGATGTACCCCGGGATTAGCAAACTTATCAACATCCACAGAAAGAACCATGTCGGTGGAATCATCATACTTTAAGTCTTTTATAGGCATGGTCGAGGTTGCTTTTGCATTTGTAAAAGCGGAATCCTTACTGTAGACTGGAACAAACACGATGTTTTTTGCTGATGTAGTCTTACTGATATTTTTTAAATTAATATGTATGGTATTGGCTGAGCCTGCAACGACATCATCATTCCCTTTTATACTTGCATTTAACGTTGGTACGTGATCCTTGGAAACAAAGGGGGGTGAATTGTCATCATCATCATCGACGTCAACATCAAGGCTTATGTATTCGGTAGATTCATCTGCGCCATATATGAAAGTAACTTGGACACGCTGATTTGACCCATCCCCGGTATACTTTAAAGGTAATATGACTTGCTTAACATCTCCATCACCAATAGTTGAAATAGCATTATCGATATATAGTCCGGAACTTTGACCAGCAATATTGGTATTACTTGATAAATCAATATCAACATCTGATATGTCAGCACCCGAAATATTCTTGACAACAAGGCTTAATTCAAAATCATTCGAGACTGTATCCGGATCAGTTGTATAACTTTGAATAATAAGATCATTTGCTGCATATGCTTTGACTTCCAAGCAAGTCATTGCAAATACAGTGGTAAACAGAAATACAACCAAAACGAACCAAGTCCCTGTCCTTTTAAGCATCCATCTTTTCATCATGCAAATCCCTTCCATTCTCAATCTTTTCTATCTTCCCATCGCGAATCTTGATGATACGC
>JAEYPI010000050.1 GCA_023410885.1 Bacillota bacterium | reverse complement strand
ATTAAGGCCGCCGTCACAATTTGGACTTGGTTGCATCAACAATTAAATCATCTGGATTCCCATAACCCATATCAAAGCAAGTACGAAGATCATCATCCAAAAACTTCTCTGAACCTTCAAAGCAGTGCGATCGGCTATTTCTCTCGATTACAATTCTGCATGTTTGATAACCTTATTCTTTTTCCATTTTCCCGTAGCGTAATAAATCAGTAGAATCAAACCGGAAGCTAAGCTGGCGATAGGTGCTGCAAGTCCCAACCCCCACAATCCTTTTTGCATAACCAATCCAAGAAGTATCGCCATGGGGACACGGAAACCAATTGATGACAGAATTCCGCATATTGACGATATAATTGTATGTCCTGAACCCGTAACAAGGCCATTCAAACAGAATGTAGCAGGTACAATCAGGTAATCAAAAGAAAAACTCCTGATATACTCTACCCCGGCAGAAATCGTATTCGGATCATCATCAAAAACAGATAAGATCTGTTCAGGGAATACTTGTGTAATAACAAATACTATAAAGGTAATTGAAAAAGCAAGCGTAAAACCGGTATAGAATGTCTTTTTGGCGCGATCAATTGCTCCTGCGCCCATGTTCTGAGCAACCATTGCAGAGACCGAAGAGCCAACCGCAATGGCTGGTAATATTGCAAAACCATTATATTTACCGACAATACCGACGGCTGCGGATTCATTTACGCCCATACCATTCGCAATGGTAGTAAGCACTAGAAATGATAAGTTTACAATAACGTTCTGGATCGAAATTGGTATACCTACCCGTATAATTGTAGTGAACCGTTCTTTGATGAATTTAAATGACCTAAGCTTAAAATCAAATACAAAATCACTTTTTATCAAGTAAATAATACATAAAATCATGCTAATCGCCTGTGAAATAACAGTTGCGATCGCTGCACCCTTTGCTTCCATGCCAAATACGCCAACAAGCAATAGATCCAGAACGACATTGATTGTGCAGGCTATGGATACGAAAATCAAGGGTCTTCTACTATCACCAAAAGCTCTCAGAATAGCAGAAAATGCATTATATCCGAAAATAAATACCGTTCCCAGCAGGGTAACATCAAGATAATCCCTTGCCTGCTGATAGGACTCCTGTGGTGTTTGCATTAACCTGAGTACTTCATCTGAAAGAATCAACATGATAACGGTTAAGGCAATACCAACAATAATAAGAAAAGTGAGCAATGTACTAATTGTTTCTTTTACGCCCTTTCTATCTCCAGAGCCCAGATACTGACCAATAATAACGGTACCACCAACTGTCAGTCCAACAATAATATTCGTCAAAATAAGTGTAACCTGCCCGCCTATATTCACCCCGGAAATGGCAGCAGTCCCCGAGTAAATACCAACTATCAACATATCTGCTACGTTGTAAAGACTTTGTATGAGATTTGAAAACATAAAAGGCAATGCAAACTGTATTAGAAGTTTAGCAACGTTACCTTCAGTGAGATTCCTTTCAATCGAAGCTTTCCTCATATTGCTGCAATCAGTTCCTTTCTAACCCGTCAATAACATAAAAATAATGCAATCTTTTAGTTTTGATTGCATCAAATAATTAGCTTAATCATTATACCATAAATGATCTTTCTGAAAACAACTATCAATGACAAATTGCGACATAAAAAATCCTGTATTGCAAAAAACTTTTTAAAATAGAGGATGAGATAGAAAATCTAACGCCTGCTGAGAAGGAAAAACAACGTCACGAACGTTTGAAACCAATTCTTGATGCATGGGTACGGTTCGATGAGGAACCAGCTTTTCTTGAAGATTTCCTTCCATGGAATCCAGAAGTACAGACATTCTGCAACAAAGCCGAAAAGTGATCATTGAAATCAACTTTCGGCTTGTATTAGGCACTGTTTTATTTGACGCTTACATTCTAAAGTATAAGAAAGCATAATTCCATACTTATGACAAAATAAGAAAAAGGGCTGAAAGCAATGTTGAAATGATGCGCTCAGCCCTTTTATCATACTTACCTATTTGTTTGTATAGGTTTTAATTAGTTCCTACCCATTCATCCTCCCCAATATATACTATGGGTAGGCGTGGATAACTGTAATTTAAGCCGTAGATATTTGTTAAACTTGGAAGTAATAAAATCCTTCCATCTTCCTTTAGATTACCAGGTTCAATCTCCAATTGGATTTGCTGTTCGTTGCTTTCCCTTCCTTTGTATAAATAGCTGAGATTATTCTAGCTGTGGTAGGACGGTAATATTCCTTTCCATCACCCCAATAATCCAATAAGTAGTTTTTCATTACAAAATGCCTCTTAACATCTTCCCCGTCCTCTGCATTAAGCCTATTACTCACCTCGAAGGTTAAGTATTTTTGCACGTATCTTACATGCTGGCTTAAATAACTTAAAATCTTTAGATTAAATGAATCTAATATTCATTATAAGGATCCAATATCCAAAGAAGCCGCGAGCATCTCTATAATGGATTTTCCGCAGCTATTTGTTATTTTACCAAGCTCTTCACGCAGTGCAGAGAATTCCATTTTGCACATTTCTACTATAGTTCCTTTGGTAACGATGTGCTGCACCACAACCGTTTCAGCTGTTTGGCCCTGACGCCAGATCCTAGAATTTGTCTGTTAATATAACTCTTGACCAGGTAAGGCCGAACCACACAAATAACAATAGCTCCAGCAGTTCCATGGCCTCCACCCAAGAATACTCTTAAACCGGGGCTACAATTAAAGATAGAAAAATAAGGTTCCCAGCTATCAGCAATCAATACCGAAAGTCTGGAAACCTTTGATTTTCCTTTACTGGCCTATTATTTATCGTTTTGTGACATCAATACTACTGTCTCAACATGTTCCGTCCAAGGAAACATATCTACAGGCTGTACCTCCTTAACCTCAAAGCCCGCTCCGGTTAAATACTTCAAGTCTCGTGCCAAGGTAGAAGGGTTGCAGGAGACATAGACAATGCGGCTGGGGGACATGTCCACCAGCGTTTTTAGCAGGGCCTCGTCACAGCCCTTGCGTGGTGGGTCAATGAATACCACATCGGCCTTCTCACCCTTTTCATAAAGATCGGGGACCGCCTTTTCAACCTCACCCAAGTGGAATTCGGTGTTCGCTATGTCATTTCGTTTAGCGTTATTTTTTGCCGCTTCGATGGCTTCGGGCTCAACCTCTACCCCAATGACCTTTTTGGCTTTCGCAGCTGCAAAAAGGCTGATGGTGCCAATACCGCAATAAAGATCAAAAACCGTTTCATGGCCTTGCAAATTAGCATATTCAATGGCCTTTTGATAGAGCACCTCGGTTTGTACAGAATTGACCTGATAGAAGGAAAGGGGGGATATTTCAAAGGTCAGATTTCCAAGGGTATCCTCAATGGTATCCTTGCCAAAAAGCGTTATATTCCTGTTACCCAATACCACATTTCCGGGCTTGGCATTCACATTGAGGATCACGCTGGCCAGACCGGGAATATCCCTTTTTAGGCGATAAAGGAGCTTGTTAAGCTTGGGTAGCTCAGGACGTGTGGCAACGATAATGACCATGATTTCCCCGGTATTAAAGCCAACCTTGGTTACAACATGACGGATGAGGCCCTGGCCTGTCACCTCATTATAAACAGGGATATTGAGTGCTTGGACATAGCCCATTACAATCTCTTTGGCCTTGTCACTTAGGGGATGCTGAATATCACATTGAGATGTATCTACAATTTCATGGCTGCGCCTTGCAAAAAAACCTGCCACTACGCCGTTTCTGCCCATGCCGACAGGATACTGTGCTTTATTTCGATAGTTCCGGGGATCGTTCATACCCAGGGTCTCGTGAATAACCAAATCGGAAAGACCGCCGATCCGGGTTAAATTATCCACCACAACCTGACGCTTAAAGGTCAGGGTCTTTTCATAGGACATGTGCTGCAGGCTGCAGCCGCCGCAGCGCTTATAGACGGGACAAAAGGCTTCCGTCCGATGGGGGCTTTTTTCGAGGAATTCCTCGACCCGGGCGATGGCATAGCTTTTGAGGACCTTGATCACCTTGGCCCTGACCCGCTCTCCTTCAATAGCGCCTTGCACGAAAACAGCAAAGCCGTCCTTTTTACCCACACCCATGCCCTCATGGGTCATGCTTGTAATCTCTATTTCTAATAGCTCATGTTGCTTAACCATAGTTTCTCCTTCTATTTAATTCGTTACAGTATTCAAAATTATACGCTAACAGGCCCTTTTAGGAAACACCCAATCCTACAACAGGATATTATTTGAAACTAAAAGGAGATATCTCCGCTGTCTGAGGTTGATGGTTCTAGCTGCGGAATATCCCCTTTTCTCTGTGTTTTTAGTGAATAACCTTAAATTCCTTTACCGGAACGCCTTTGGTTCACTAAGCTTTCCCTTTATATTGGTTCAATATACCATTGAGCCTTGTGGAAGCGGAATGAAGCATGCTTTCGATACGCTCCATCTCAGTAATATTGGTTTTTGAGTCCTTCAGCTTTAAATCCATGCTCTGACCGGTTTCATACAAGGCGTCGGTAGTCTGGTTCAGGGTGCTAATGGTTTCCATAAGCTGTTGGTTGGCCATAAGCTGCTTGTTGCTTTTTTGAGCATAATCGTCCAGCGTTCCCAAAACCTGACGTACCCGCTCAGTAATATCCTCAATGGATTGATGAACATCGGTAATACCCTTGGCACCTTGCTCCACACCACTGACACCCTCGTCCATGTTCTGGACGGTGAGCTGAATGCGATCCTGAATGTCAGTAAGCTGTATTTTAATGGCCTTTGCGGCATTGCCGCTGGCATCGGCCAATTTTCTGATTTCATCGGCCAAAACAGCAAAGCCCCTGCCCTGCTCCCCGGCTTTAGCGGCCTCAATGGCTGCATTTAAAGCCAGCAGATTGGTTCGTTTAGCAATCTGTGTGATGGTATTGGTAATCTCCTCAATCTTGCCTGAGGAACCCTCCAGCTGCTCAATTTGCTTTGCTATATCCTTAACCGTTACCGAGGCCTTTATAATTGCTTCCTTTGCTTCTTGAGCCGTTTGCTTACTTCTTTCAGTAACGTCGATAGCTTCCTGAGTGACCGCCGCGTCAAGCTCAACCGACTCAAGCACTTCTGCACTCTTTACGGCCATGGGCTTTGACCTCACCGACTTTAAGAGATCCTCCATGCCCTGAGCCATATTCTTCAACAGCTCCTTGTTCTGCATGAAGCTCCCCGATAACTGGGAACGCATCATGGAGATAGAATCGTTGACGGCAAGAGCTTCATTTAGAATCTGCTCCCGTGTATCCAAAACATGATTGACACTTTGAGCCATCTGTGAAAACTCACGGGCCATGGGGGTATCAATTCGGGACTTCATATCCCCCTGTTCAGCCTTCTTGAGCAATCCTGTCATTTGTCGAATAGGCTTAACAATAGAAGAAGACACAATGAAAGCCATCAAGACACCCACCAATAAGGAAATGACCGCAAGTATGATGAGGGACTGGATGATAAAGGCCTCTACATTTTGGGTAGCTGTAATATTCGCTTCGAAGTGTGTTTGAAGAATTTGATTCATTTCCTGAATCTGAGGCGTTAGTTCATTACGTTTCGCCTTAATTTGCTGCACACCCTCGTGCTTTTGGTCGGATTTGACGGCCTTAAGGCTAACAATAGCCTGCTCCATGGCCAAAGCGGCTTGATCTAACTGGTCAGGGCCGGGATTATTAGGTGGTATGGCTTGCTGCAGTACCGTTTTCAATTCAGGCATCTTTGTTGCGTTAAGCTCCTCAAGCGCTGTGAGGTTACCTGTTTGTACAGCCATGGCGCCCTTGGCCTGAAGCTCAAGAGCCAGAACGCGTGCTTTTTCAATGGCTTTACTTTGGTCGATAAGCTCCTGAAGAGCGGATAAATCTATCTGCTCAAAGGAGGTATTAAGTCCCGATATTTGAGCAGCCAAGGCTTCTTCAAACACTAAGAGCTCGGATAGAGTGGACATGACAGCCTCTGCCTCTTTTGCTTGCTCGGCAATGGATTGGGAAAAATCAATGACAGGAAGTTGAGAGGCCTCTAAGGCAGGTAGCATAGTTGCTTGCACAGCCTTTTCAGCAAGCTCAGTTAAGGTATCAATACTAGATTGATGAAGGGCAAGAAGCTCCTCTGTTTTTACCCTATGCTTCTCTAATTTCTGGTGAAAATTCTGTGTTGAAACCAAGTCTTGCTGAGCTTGTCCAAGAATCTCCTGAACGACCGCACTATTGTTTAAAAGCTCATCTTCCACGGCCTTAACACCGGCGAGCAGCTTTTCAGTATATGTTTGGCTTTGTGATGATAGATCGTTGGATAAAAGTGCCAGTGAAGATACTGCATCTTCAATAGCGGCTTCGAGCTTCTCTTCATCAGCTCCTGTTATAGTTGGCGCAATCATGCGATTGTAGATTTCAGTTATGGCTTTTTCCTTCTCAAGAATGGACTGGATTAAAGTTTGGGCCTTTCCGGCCTCCTCACTGGATGCGACATCAAAGGCTGATAGTTCAGAAAGAAGGGTGGCACAGGCATTGTCAATTGCCTGGTCGGTTTTGGAAATTGCTGCGGAAATCTCCTGTTTTTCCAGCAAACCTTGCAAGAGAAGATTGTGTTTTTCATCGGATAAGGCGCGTATCTCCTCACCCTTTTGCGTGAGTGAAGAATTATAGCGAATTTCTCTCGCACCTTCGAGCACATAGCCTCCTGCAAACCAGGAAATAACACCCACTAAAAGGACTGATAGAACAACCAGAAAAATAAAACCTATGTATACTTTACTTTTAATTGTTGTCTTTGTCATATGCATCCTCTGAAATTTCTGATTTGAGTGGAAGCCGTATATGCTCTATCATATACCAACATTGGAAGAAGTTCAAAACAAATTCTCGGAAGAATCTTCTCTTTGTGGAGATAATATATTATAATGATATCGGCTGGTTAAGAGAAAACATTTAATTTATTTTATTTTTAAAAAGGGGTATGTTAAGGAGTGACAATATGAAAAAGAAAACAGGCAAAATTTCTGTTAAACGACAGAATTATTTGTCCTTTATGTTTGTCCCTCATCGCAAGGGCAACGTACACACCATCAGAATCAATAACTATCGGACAACCCTCCTCTCTGCAACAGCTATCATGCTCGTAGCCCTCTTGATGCTCACAGGATATACACTCTCTGTCGTGCAACAGAATCAGGACCTCAAAGCAAAGCACGCACAGGAACTATCGCTCATACTCGACCAGAAAAACAAACTGGAAGACATCCTTGCTGAGCAGACAGAGAAACTGGTTGAGACCTCTGAGCTCATAACGGCAGCCACCTCAGCCCAAACCATATCCGATAGTGCAATAGAAGAATATAAAACAGAATATGAGGATTTGGTTGTCTCTTACGTTGATAAGAATCTGCAAACCATAAAAAAAGTAAGCCGAGGGGCTTCAAAGGAAATTACATTTAAGGAAAGCTTAACCGAGCTTCGCAGCCTGATTGAAACCGTGCAAACCGCAAAACTTTCAGAAGACGATATTTCAAGCCAAATCGCTAAAAAAGAAATCGAGCTAACCAAGTATTTAGATTCGCTGCCAACCTATTGGCCCATTGATAATTATACCCGCATTGATTCTGGATACGGTAGACGTCTCCATCCTATTTACAATCGCTATATTACACATGACGGTATTGATATAGGTGATACAAAAGGGGCTGCCATCTATGCAGCCGGAACAGGCAAGGTTACGCTTGCAGGCCTAAACGGCGGATACGGAAAATGTGTTATAATTGATCATGGAAATGGCTTGAAATCCCTTTATGGCCATTTAAGTGCTTATAGTGTGAAGGAAGGCGATTGGGTTAAGAAGGGCCAAAAAATAGCGGCCATGGGCAACACAGGAACCTCCACCAGTACCCATCTCCATTTTGAGGTTCGGATTAACGATGTACCCACCGATCCCACTAAATATCTGGAAAAGCGCTAGAGATAAAAATGAAAGGCGGTCAAAAAATATGTTCAACAAAAAAAACACACCCCTGGCCATGGATACTGTATTAGGAGAGTTTACCTCATTTGTTGGCAATATTGATACCGAAGGCTCTATCAAGGTACTCGGTAAAATTGAGGGTGATATTAAGGCGGGTGGCGATGTGTATATCGAATCCTCCGCAACAGTAACCGGAAACATTTATGGAAGCAATGTATATGTAAGTGGCGCCATTAAGGGGAACATTCTTTCCAAGGGAATTCTTCACCTGATGACTCAGGCCAGGCTTCATGGTGATATCGAAGTGACAAGCATCGTTACCGATGAAGGTGCTATATTCCATGGCTCTTGCCGGATGATTGAAGTCAGCAAGGCTGAGGAACCAGCTCCCACCCATAATAAGAAAAGTAAGCTGAAGACCAAAAACACCCCATTGGTTGACTAAAAGGCTGATCAGTCCTCCGAAAGGAAAACGAGAAGCAAACCTTTTTTTATAGAGATGGTGGCGAAATCATCATTAAATTCGTTGCTGATACCACGATTGATACCGATTTTCAAAGTGTCCTCACAGAGAGGATATGCAAGACCTTTTGTTGTTAATCCCTCCACGCGGGGAGATAGAGGAAGCAGGGAAACCTTACGGTTTTCCTGCTTTTTAATTGTTAACGCATCTTTTATGAGATAGATCTGATTGTGATCATCCTCAACACATGCTTGAATGTCTTTCTCTAATAAGGAATGCAATAAAAAGACATTGCCCATGGTATGATCCAGCCGCGAGCCGCATGCCCCTAAAAGAACCAGTTCCTTGGCTCCCCGCTCCACAGCAAGGTTTATAGCAAGCTCCATATCGGTGTAGTCCTTGTGTGTGGGGAAAGAAATGACCTCCGATTGCTGCTGCATTTTTTCAAGAACAGGCCCGGAAATGGAATCAAAATCTCCCAGAAGCACATGGGGTATGAGGTTCGACTCTGCAAGGTATAATGCGCCGCCATCCGCCGCAATAACCAAATCGGCCCATGCATAGCGCTCCTTTAAGAGCTTGTGACTGGGTGAATTGCCACTTCCTACAACGAGTGCCTTCATTTCGTTATTCCTCTTTCTTTAAGAAGGCTTACAAATGCTGTAGGGTCAGCACTACTGAAGAAAGCAGAGCCCGTCACCATGATACTGGCGCCGGCTTCGGCTACCTTAGAAATAGTGGCTTCATTAATACCGCCATCAACCTGAATATCCACTTGCAGATTGCGTTGATCAATCATTTTTTTTATTCTGGCAATTTTCTGAGTCATTCCCTCAATAAAACGTTGGCCGCCAAAGCCCGGATTAACCGTCATGACCAGAACCCTATCAATCTTGTCCAGCACATACTCCAACACATTTTCAGGTGTGGAAGGATTTAGGGATACACCGGCTTTAAGGCCCATTTCACGGATGCGAGCAACAACTCTATCCAAGTGTCTGGCCGCTTCGGCATGAACGGTAATGATATCGGCTCCGGCCTCCTTAAAGGCCTCCAAATAACGATCAGGCTCCTCGATCATAAGATGGACATCCAGAGGAAGCTTGGTGATGGGACGAATGGCTGACACCACCAAGGGGCCAATGGTGATATTGGGTACATAATGACCATCCATCACGTCAATATGGACCATATCAGCACCTGAGCTTTGAATTTTCCTAATCTCTTCGCCCAGGATGGAAAAGTCTGCGGATAAAATAGAGGGTGCAATTTTAATCATCGTTATCTCCTGTATCTGTTATCATAAATTTCTTTCAGTTCTTTATAGAGCTTAATATACCGATTATATCGGCCTTCATCAAGCTTTCCTTCTTCTACAAGCCCACGCACGGCACAATCGGGCTCGTCGGTATGACTGCAGCCTTTAAAGCGGCAGGCCCCCTGAACACTGTCAAACTCAGGATAGTAGTCCTTTAAAGTATCATGGGCTACATCCGAAACAGAGAAGGAACTAAATCCGGGTGTATCCATAAAGAATCCGCCCTGATCCAACCTGAAAAGCTGAACATGCCTTGTGGTGTGCTTGCCTCTTTGAATACGGTCGCTGACCTCACCGGTTTCCATAAGCCAATGGTTCAGAATCGTGTTGAGGATTGTGGACTTTCCAACACCGGACTGACCTGCCAAAGCAGTAGTATAGCCAATAAGACTTTGATGAAGCAGCTTATGGCCTTCCGGTTGAAACTTGCTCAAACCGATGATCGAAAAACCCGTTTTTTCATAAGCTGATAGGAGTCTATCAAATTGATGCTCCTGATCCAAGTCCATTTTGTTAATCACAAGCAGGGGACGAATCTCCTTGGCCAAGCAGGTAATGATGAGCTTGTCCAAAAGCATAAGATCAGGACTGGGGCTTGTAACGGCCAGAACAATGGCCAGTTGGTCAATATTTGAAACCGGTGGACGGACAAAGGCATTACGCCGCTCAAGAATTTGGTCAATGTGACCTTCATGATTGGCTTCATCCAATATATCAAAAGTGACCCGGTCACCGGGCAGGGGAGTCGTTCCTCCCTTTTTTCGGTGAATCCCTCTTACCTTACAGGTATAAGGGGTGCAAGGGCCTCCTTCTTGAAGAACCTCGTAAAAACTTCCAACACCTTTTAGAATAATCCCTTCGGGCAAACTATTGATAGCACCTCCTAAATGCAGTATTTCTCATTATATTGGGACTAAAAGCTTTTATCAAGCGCCAGGATATCATTCACATAATATTAGGACTAATAGCTTTTTTCAAGTGCTATGATATCATTAACATAAACCCTGACTGTGATGCCACCACCCTCGGGTACAGGCACAGTCACGGCACGGGGAAATTCACTTATCGGTACAGCACTTTCATCAAAAATCTCCATTTCATCACCCGTGCTATTATCAAAGATGTAGGCTCTCAGCCTGACTGTTTCACCAAAACTGTAACCCTGAGGGAGGTTAATGACTATCGTTTGGTTGGTTCCCGTGGAGGGATAGGGCACATTTCCACCCGTTTCGGTATCACCCTCTTGGAAATAAAGATGGATGGCTGTCTCCTCGGTGACCGTCTCACCGGCCTTTGGCGCTTGATCCACTATTTTGCCCTGGAAACCTTCTCTGTCCTTGGGGAAAGTGTCGCCCACCTTCAAATTATATTCTTCGAGTATTTTCAAAGCCTCATTATAGGTTGAATTAATCAGATTGGGTACAACAACCTGCTTCTTTTCAGGCCCCATACTCCAATACACTGTAACCTTTGTGCCTCTTGCAACCTTGGTCCCGGGTATCGGCTCAATTTTAGAGACAAGATTTATGGCAACTTCCTCATGGTACTCAGGCTGTTCCACTACCTCAAGATCATACTCATCCTGTAGCTTAAACCGAATGGTATTATGATCTTGACCCACGACCTCCGGAATTTCCACAAGATCCTGGCCCTTACTCACCAACAGCTTTACAGGGGTTAGGCCCGGAACCTTGATGGTGGTATCGGGTAGGGGGTCCTGTTTAATGACAGTATTCTCACCCACTGTATCATTAAATTCATAGCTGATCTCGGGTGTAATGCCGCTTAAGGCAAGCTCCTGCTTGACTTCCTCTATATCTCGTCCCGAATAGTTGGACAGAATAACTTCCCTTGGACGCTCCTGCACATCGGGTATCAAATCCTTTAAAAGCGTATTTACAAAATAGTAAATCCCGCCTAAAATAGCGACAATCAGCGTGATATAAATAATGGGCATCATGAACCTTCGGGCATTACCGCTATTATCCCTGTCATTATCCTCATTATGACCATTTTTCTGCTTAGAGGGTGCTGTAGTTGGCGTTTCCTTCTTCAAATCCTCATCCCCCAAAGGTGCAAATTTCTTAGTGCTGTATTTATCGTTTTCGCGCTTTACATTGGGCAGCACAATATCGTGGGATGTACCGGGCTTTAATCGGATATTTTCAAGGTCATTGATCAGCTCAGCCACTGAGTCATAACGATCTTGCTTACTCTTGGCGATAGCTTTGAGAATAATACGATCCAAGGCATGCGGAATGCCGGGCTTCAAGGAGGATGGCACGGGTGGCTCATCCTGTATGTGCTGCAGGGCAACGGCAACAGGTGTCTCACCGTCAAAGGGCAGCTTTCCGGTAACCATCTCGAAAATGGTCACGCCTATCGAGTATATATCAGATTTTTCATCGGTATACCCGCCCCGAACCTGCTCGGGTGAAGAATAGTGTACCGAACCTACCGTATCCAGCTTCATGGTAGCCGTTTCGTTGGAAACAGAACGCGCAATACCAAAATCAGCGACCTTTGGTACACCGTCCGAGTTCATCATGATATTATGGGGTTTGATATCCCGGTGAATGATGTGACGGCTGTGGGCTTTTGACAGGGCGCTGCAAATCTGGATAGAGATATTGATGGCTTCCCGCCATTCCAGTGATCCTCTTTCCTCAATGTATTCCTTGAGGGTGATGCCCTCAACATACTCCATCACGATATAATAGCGGTTATTATCCCGGCCCACATCATATATTTGAACGATATTGGGATGAGTCAGGCTTGCCGCGGCCTGGGCCTCGGTATCAAAACGCTTTAAAAACTCGCTGTCCTCTCGAAATTCATCCTTTAAAATCTTAACGGCAACAATACGTTGTAGATAACGGCATTTAGCCTTATAGACCTTTGCCATTCCGCCTGTGCCAATCTCGGATAATATTTCGTATCTATTACCTAAAACTGTACCTATCATTTTTACACCCCTTTGTGCCTACATCCAGGCTACAATAGCCGTAATGTTGTCGCTTCCACCATGGTCCTTGGCCTTTTCAATAAGGCGATTGACGATGGTTTCGCGCGGTTCATGCAATACCGTATCTAAAATTTCCTGATCGCTCAGATCCATATAAAGCCCATCGGTACAAAAGATATAAATGTCCTCTTTTCTGATGAGTTCCGAGTAAAAGTCAGGAAAGAAGTTGTCCTTGAAACCTAAAGCCCGCGTAATGCGGTTTCTGTCGGGATGGTGATCGGCCTCATCAGCACTGATAAGACCTCCCTTAACCAGCTCGGCTACATAGGAATGATCCTCCGTAAGCCTATAAATGCTGCCGTCACGTATGCGGTAAATACGGCAGTCGCCCACATGGGCAATATGAAGATGACGATCCAAAACCAGGCCCACTGAGAGCGTCGTACCGCTCTTCAAACCACCCAGGTGTTGAATGGAAAAGTCCATAATTCTTTGATTAATGGTCATGATTTGTTGATTGATGAGGTCTTTTATGACATCTGGAGAAGCATTTTGAGATACACAGGCAAGAGCCGTCGAAGACATTTCTTCAACAGCAATTCGGCTGGCTTCTTCCCCGGCAAGGTGTCCACCCATACCGTCGGCGACGATAAATCCCACGGGATTTCCCGCCTCGTCCAGCACGATATTCCAGTTATCCTCGTTCTTATCTCTCTTTAGACCAATGTCGCTGAGCGCCGAATACCTCACACTCTACACCTTCCCTGATTCCACAAGGGTATTTCTACGTAATTGACCGCATGCAGCCATGATGTCGCTTCCTAACTCTCGTCTTACAGTCACAGCGATATGTGCCTTTTCAAGTATACGCATAAATTCCTCAATTCTGGGTTTTGAGCTTTTATTAAAGCTTGTGCCCTCAACGAGATTAACAGGTATCAGGTTGACATGGCACAGCGTCCCCTTAAGCTTCTCTGCCAGAATTGCTGCAAACTCCGGTGAATCATTAACATCCTTAATTAAAGAGTATTCATAAGTAACACGTCGGGAAGTTAACCTGGCATACTCATTACAAGCCTTCAGAAGCTCGTCGAAAGGCCATCTTCGCGCGACCGGCATAGTCTTTGTACGCACTTCATCATTTGGAGCATGAAGGGATACCGACAAATTGACGGGTATACCCTCCCGGGCAAAATCCAATATGCGGGGTACAATACCGCAGGTTGAAACTGTCATTTTTCTAAAGCTGATATTTAATGTATCTTCCTGGTTGATGCGCCTCAAAAACGCTACTACGTTATCATAATTATCAAAGGGCTCGCCAATGCCCATAAGCACCACATGACTGATTCTATCCCCAATATCATGGCTTATGGCGAGAATCTGACCCAGCATTTCGCCTACCGTGAGGCTTCTCACAAGCCCAAGGGGAGCCGAAGCGCAAAAGGCACAACCCATGCGGCAGCCAACCTGGGTGGACAAGCACACTGAATAGCCATAATGGTACTTCATCAGTACGCTCTCAATAATGTTGCCATCCGTAAGCTCGAATAAATACTTGCGCGTGCCGTCAATCCTTGAAATCAACCTGTTGGCTATTGCCAAGCCTCCGGCGTAAAACTCCTCCGAAAGCTTCTCCCGCATTTCCTTAGGGATATTACTCATGCCCGAAAAATCGAGTTGTCCTGCATAAAGCCATTGAAAAACCTGTTTGGCCCTGAACGGCTTAAAGCCTAGTTCAGTCAATGATTTTAAAAGCTCTTCATAGGTCATATCCAGTATATCTCGCCTTTTGTCCATTAATCCTCCCAAACATGCAGCAGCAAAAAAGGTTTGCAACGCATCTTTAAGCATTATACAATATTTTTCGTAGTTACTCAAGTTTGCAGAATAAGCCCCATTAACCTAGAGAAATTTCCGCCTGCTATGGCCTTTACTGCTTCCTCCGAATAATTAAGCTTTAATAGCACCTCTATAATCCTGCTCAAGTCTTCAACGCCTTTCATCCCCTCGGGGAGATCATCAAAGCCATCGAAATCACTTCCAAAGCCAATACTGGAAGTCCCCACCAGAGCAGCCATATAATCGATATGTTCAATTATGTCCATAAACTGCGCATTTCCCGAATTGCGAAGAAAGGAGGGATAGAAATTAATGCCAATGACGCCACCCATGCGGGCGATGGCCTTAATCTGGCTATCGGTAAGATTGCGCCTATGGGCGCATAAGGCCCTGGCATTGCTATGTGAAGCCGTTATAGGCTTTTGAGTCAGCTCGAGAACATCCTCAAGGGTCTTATCCGACCCATGGGATACATCAATGAGAATACCGAGCTTCTGCGCTTTTTCCAGAACTTGCTTTCCAAATGGGGATAACCCATGATGACGATTCTGGCCTGCCACGCTGTCACAGACCTCATTATCAAAATTCCAAACCAAGGTCAGAATGCGCAGACCCAGCCCATAC
This sequence comes from Bacillota bacterium, assembly GCA_023410885.1. Lineage (GTDB taxonomy): Bacteria > Bacillota > Clostridia > DSM-8532 > DSM-8532 > DTU059. The sequence continues at coordinate 25,446 of JAEYPI010000050.1, read as the reverse complement.
AATCGATCAAGCTCTGAAAGGGAACCTCCGAGAATCTCCGCGCCTTCCGCCTCTAAAAAGCCGTAGACTCGGGAGTCCCGGGAATCTGTTTGCCTGTTTTCAAGCTTGTGCCTTGTCGTGAATTCTTCCAGATCAGAGGCCGAGCGAAGGAGCTTCAGCCTTTCGGGATATGCTTTCTCAGCCATCAGGGCTTTTTGAAGCTGAGCCTCCATATGGGCCTTGGGATTATCTCTGAATTTACTTCCCGCAAAGGAAGTAAACACCTGAATAAAGGGCCCATTTTTAAGTGCCCGGCGAGCATCCCAGTGATGGGCGTTGGAAAAGAGCTCCTCGGGCTTTTCAATAGCAGAAAGTATATCGCAGTGAGCATCGAAAAAGAACATCCTTGCCTCCTAAAACGCGTTTTTAAGGAGCTCAATATCCTTTACCTTCCCTTCCCGATCCATCATGAGCGCGACGACATCAAATCGAACGGGTTGATCAAAAAGACCGAAACGCTGCATATAGACCTGGGCGAGGCGAGTAATGGTCGCTTGTTTCAATGCTGATACCGCCTGAGCCGGTGTTCCGTAATGATCGTTGCTTCGGGTCTTGACCTCTATAAAACAAAGTGTGTCCCCATCCCTGCCGATGAGATCGATCTCACCCATCTTACCAGCCCGGAAGTTTCGGCATATGATGGTATACCCCCGCTTCGAGAGGTAACGCATGGCTTCATCCTCACCCGCAGTACCGAATGAACGGTTATTCATCGATGACCTCCTCTGGAGGATTGGTCAAGCCTGCTGATGAAGGCTAAAATCTCGGCGACTACCTCATAGAGCTCAGTAGGGATTTCGCTGCCCAATGACAGATAAGAGAGGGTCTCGGCCAGATTCGCATCCTCGTAAACAGGGATTTTCGCTTCCTTGGCCTTCTCGATGATCTTTTCGGCAATTACACCCTTACCCGAAGCGATAATTTTAGGTGCGTCGGTTTCACCTGGAATATAGCTCAAGGCAGAAGCCTTCTTTATTTTATGGGTCTCATCCCGCTTCGATACCATCAAATTATCCTCTCTATATTTTAAGGTCCAGGCTGGCTTGAAGGCCTAAGACCTCCTCGGCCTTTAAGGGTGCCTCACAGAGATCGGTTATATCCTTCTCCAGCACTCTGCACTTCATTTCCGCCAGCTTATAGCCTTTTTTCAAAAGACCGTCATATAAGACTCTGTGACTATCCTTAACCAGCTTTACCAAATCATCCCGCTCCACTCTGAAGCTTACGGTCACGCATTTTTGACTTGAATTCAAGAAAGATTCAATACGCCCAAGGCTTGAGGTTTGCAGGGATAAAAACAGGGTGAAATTGTCGGCATCCACTTTCTTTTTGCCTTTTTTGCGCTTCATTACATAAAGCTCACCGGTGGTATTTTCCTGATTGATTTTAATGGGAAGGTGTATCAAGGCATCATAGGTCGTGACCTGATTAAAAAAGCGAAAAGCGCTATCAATCTCCTTAAAGGAGGATAGATTGGCATTTTGGGTTTTGGAATCCATCTGATTCAAAGCCTTTTGTGAAAAGTCTACGATTTCCTTTAGGGCCTTGGCCTTTTCTTTAAGCGCCATATCCTCCAAAGTACCGTCCTCGGCTTTGACAATGGCTCTATCAAAGAGCTTATCCAAGAGCGTATCAACCTCTTTAGCCTCACCCTTTAAAAGCGTGTCCGCCTTGGTGTGCATGTCTTCCAAAGCTTTTCGAATGACTTTCATGAGGTTGTTCATTTCCTCAGGTGACCCGTGGCCCTTTAGGGAAGCAAGAGCAGTTTTAAAGAGCTCGCTTAGTTGTTTTTCATCTAAGCTTCGGAGCTGGTTGAGCTTCCCCCCCACCCCTTCAGTCTCATCAAGCAATATTTTAGTAAGAAGCTCCCGCACATTTTGAATAAGAGCCTCCCTGGAATCGGATTTAATCAGCATTTGCTCAAGGGTTTGCGAAAGCTCCTCAAGCTCTGTAGAAATCAAAAGGGGTGTTAAGATCTCCTGCCTTACAGAAGAATCGGCTTGTGTAAGGGCCTGAGCAAGCCCTTCCTTTAAGCTCTGAAGATTATCGTGAAGCTGGAATTCCTGCTGAGATATTTTTTGCATGATTTGAACCATTTCCGGGTTGGACTCCATCTGGTTGGCCACAAGAAAGGAAGCCTGATTCATGGTCATACCCGGCTCAGCCTTCAAAAGATCAAGAACCCCTGCCACAAGTTTATCAGAGGCCAGCGCACCATAAGCGGCAAGCTTCTGACTGATTTGTTGATTTAGAGAATTCTGTTCCGCTGTTTTTGTCATAGTGGCTTGCTGTGTACCAGTCGGTACAATTTTAGCCGTCAACTGGTTATTGGTTCGCTCACCAATTTCTAGAGTGATAAGTTCCCCCTGAGAAGCTGTAAAGCCCTCGGGAACATTTGCGGTAAAAGTGCCGCCATCCAAAAGCTTGATAAAAAGCAAGCCGTTTTCAAGGGATTGGACCCTTCCTTGAAGAAGCTCCCCTGCGCTTAAGTTTTCCAGCGAGGCCTTAGCCATAATGCTAAAAATCTGCTGGGATATGGCTTGATCAACTTTTATGGCATTCACAACGATCACCCTTATGTATCAAAAAAATTTTTCGTAAAGCTTCTACGATGAATGGGGCAAAGTCCCTTTTCTTTAATCGCCTTTACATGATCCTCTGTTCCATAGCCTTTGTGCTGGGCGAAGCCGTAACCCGGATAGACCAGCTCCATTTCTTCCATCATCCTGTCCCGCGTAACCTTTGCGAGAATCGAAGCTGCTGCAACAGAAACCGAGTTCTGGTCTGCTTTAGGAACAGCTTTTTGGGGGATATTAATTGGTAACCGTACAGCATCTATAATGAGATAATCAGGCTGAATACGCATGTTCTCAATGGCAAGTGCCATGGCTTTTTTAGTAGCCTGAAGAATATTGATCTCATCAATCCTATCGTTATCCACAATTCCAATACCATAAGCCAGCGCCTTTTCACGGATTTGATCAAAGAGGATGTCTCTTTGTGCGCCTGATAGCTTTTTAGAATCATTGAGCTTATTTAACACGAGCCCCGGTGGAAGAATGGCACAGGCTGCCACTACAGGTCCCGCCAAAGGTCCCCTTCCCGCCTCGTCAATTCCCCCTACAAACTGAAAGCCCTGGGAGTAGGCTTCAAGCTCCATGCAGGACATGGCCTGAAGACGTTTATATTCGTTTTGAAGGGCCTCCATCTTCTTATAATATTTATCGGCAAGTTTTTTGACGGACTCACCATATTCTTCTGAAAGACCCGACAACCATTGAAAGGCCTCCTTGGCTTCCATTGCATCGGCTTTTTCTTTAAGGCTCTGGAGTGTGGGCTTCTTCATGGCTTACCTCCTCCTTTGGAGGCAGCTCCAATGTCATTTTTCCGATTTTCCCGCCCCTGAATTCGTCTAAAACAATGCTTGCGATTCTGTAAAGATCCACCTCGCCGCCAGAAACCAGGCATCCCCGTCTTCTACCGGCCTCTTCAAGCAGCTTAAGTCCAATTTTACCTTCAAGCTCTGTTAATTTATAACGTTCTTGAACCTTTTGGGGATAAATGACTGCCAGTTTCTCCAAAAGCTTGGCCGCCAGCTCTGCGGTATCCATTATTTCATCCTTAATGGCACCTGTAAAAGCAAGATTCTGTCCAATCTCAACATCTTCAAATTTAGGCCATAAAATACCGGGTGTATCCAAGAGCTGAATTTCCGGATTAATGCGTACCCATTGCTGGGTGCGTGTGACACCGGGCCTGTCCCCTGTCATGGCACTGGCTTTTCCGGCTATTTTATTGATAAAGGCCGATTTACCCACATTGGGAATACCCACCACCATGGTTTTAATGGGCCTTTGCAGACGCCCTCTGGCTTGCGCCGACGCCAGTTTCTTCTGTGTAAGCTGCTTGAGCTTGCCTTTAAGTTCACCTAGGCCCGTACCGGTTAAGGCGTTGGTATAAATAACACCCATGCCCTTTTTAACAAAGTAGGCTTCCCAAGCCTTATTATGGGCAGGGTCGGACAAATCACTCTTGTTGAGGGCTATGACTCTTGGTTTCGTTCCACAGAGAGAATCGATCTCAGGATTACGACTGGATAAGGGGATGCGGGCATCTAAAAGCTCAATGACCACATCCACCAGCTTGAGGTTCTCTTGAATTAGACGCCTGGTTTTGGCCATATGCCCGGGAAACCATTGTATAATCATAAATAACACTCCTAAACATCATAGAGTTGTTAAGATAGGGTCTCTTCTATTGTACCCTAAGGGTAGCTTGGTTTTTCAAGAATAGGTTCAAAGATGCTACACAGATAACAAAAAGAGGACTCTTCGTCCTCTCTTGTTACATACTCTGCTTTAGTCCTTGGAAGCCCCGATTTTCTCTTTGACTCTTGCAGCCTTACCAACTCTGGAGCGCAGATAGTAGAGCTTTGCTCTTCTAACCTTACCTCTTCTGATAATCTCAACAGAGTCAACATTGGGGGAATGGAGCGGGAAAACTCTTTCAACGCCTATACCGAAGGAAAGCCTTCTTACGGTTATAGCTTTTCTAATGCTGCTACCCCGCATTGCAATGAGAGTTCCCTCAAAAGCCTGAATTCTCTCGCGGTTACCTTCCTTTACTTTTACGTTGACCTTCACATAGTCACCGATCTTAAGGTTGGGAAGGTTCTGTTTCATGCCTTCTTGTTCAAGTGCACGAATGATATCCATTTGTATTTTCCTCCTAATCTAAGAGCGTTCTTGTCTGAATCCTTATCATAAGCGATTTTTCGCAGGCAGCGGACCGCTCTGTACTCACGCCGTAATATTATAACATGGGGACCTGTGAATGTAAACAAAAATGATTATTTGCTTCTTTTCCCCATTGCACATTGCTCTAGGAAGTCAAGGATGGCCGGTGTTGACGGAGGACATCCCTTTACGGTGTTGCTTATATCGGCCGTGCAGAGGCCTACACCAATCCCCTCTTCTTTTTGATTCTTATAGCCTTGGCCTATTTTAATAGGGTTGTTTTTAAAACCCTTCAAAGCCCCTTGATCATCCAGGCGCGCCAAGGCCTGAATCAGATTGGCATAGCACGCCGAACAGGCATCCTTCGGGCAGGTATAGCCTGCCAAATGCTGAACCTTACGAGAAGCGGTCGGCCGAGCGATGGTGGTATCCTTTTCAAGGACAACAATCTCTGCGTCTTCAAGGTTACAACTGCCGATGCCAATATCCGCAGCGATTTTTATATAGTCAATATCGGTGGGACTGTACCCCATTGTTGAAGCAATATAGGAGTCAATCAAAACAGGGTCCGTACCACAGAAGATACGATTCATCTGAACCGGGTTGCCGCCCTCCTCGAAATCAAGATCACCGCACAAACCGTCAACAAGAATAAACTGCGAGCCTATCACTTTATTGAGATACGCTATGGGTTTGTGAAGTCCCATGGTATGGAAGCGACGCTTTTCATTATCAGAAATAATGCCCTTCATGTTTTTGAGAGCGCCCGTCACCATGGTCTGACAATGGCCCTTCAGTACGGGCATGTTGATAAGAAAGTCCAGCTCCAGTGCCTTGTTGCTGATCTCCATGGCAATTCCGCTAAAGGTCTTTTTCGTGTATGTATCCCCTTTTGTATCAAAAAGCGGAACACCATATTTTTGAGAGATATCCTCATAGCCGCAAGTGCGGAAAGCCCGTTTGGTGCTGTCCCCCACCCATGAACCCTCCAGAATGGTAATATTCTGGTGACCGTGCTCCTGCAAATATTCTATTAAAGCTTCAACTATTGTCGGTGAGGTGGTTGCTCCTGTTGAAGCAGGCTTTGCAACAACTAAATTGGGTTTAATTCCAATACGCGCCCCCTTAGGTATCATCTCCTCAAGCTTAGCACGCCGGAGAACATCCTTTGTCATTTTTCTGGCATCTTTGCCGTAGGTTATTACTATTTCATTCTTCATCTTCATTTTCACCAAGCCTATAAATATCAATTAACCGGTTGCCCCCTTATCTATAAAACAGAATGAGGAAAAGCCACCGGTTACTGACCTGTTCCCTTTTCATGTGCTGTCTTATAAATACCTTGCATAGAACCCTATTAAATGGAAACAAATAGCTCAAACTATTACAGGGTGCTCATTTAGCTTCTTTTATTATATAATCTTAGTCTAGTTTATTGCTATAGAAATACAGCATAATTTTATCCTGTAGTTTTTATTAGAGAGCAGGCAAATTTGAGGTTTTAGGTATATTCCCGGAATGTTCGTCTCTGCCTATTTTAGTCCCTGAAAGCTTCTCGGAGTATTTTGCTATTGCACTGTGGTCGTCCTGTCCACAACCATCAGCACGAAGTGTCTGGAGCATTTCCATTACAGCAGCGGTAAGAGGTAATGGTGCACCTACGCCTTTTATGGCAAGCTCCGCTGAGATTTCCTGAGATGCAATGGGATTGATACTACTCATATCAATAAAGGTTGCACCCTCTCTGATTGTCTCGATGACCCCGCCTTCTCCGAGCATAACGGATTTTACTTCAGGTGTATTAGGCAGCATTGTCAATATAACGTCGCAGGAAGAGCCGATCTCTTTTACATCCGAGGCTGCTTTGGCTCCTGCTGCAATCATTTCTGCTATAGTATTTTTGTTTGAGCTATAAATGGTAAGATCAATCGGCAATTGGAATAAACTTGTCAGGTCGTTTCTATGCTATGATAACTTGTCATTTTAGAAAATACATCTCTCATTATAACACTTAATTTCGTACACTTTTCCGCTTTTTCCCACCCCGGAAATTGAATATATTAGTATTGAACTCAAAAATCATATACTTTATAATAATTTAAACTGAGTATAATTTGAACACATGACTCCGCCCTTAAACTATAAAGCATTAAATCATACTCAAGAATAATATGATTGTAGCAACATCAAACGGCAACTGCTGATGTGATACAGTGAAGCCCATATAGAAAGCACTAATATAAAAAAGGTATTGCTATCTCTGAAAGGAGCCATATTATATGTCAAAGAAATTGAGAGTCGGTATCGTTGGCGGAACCGGCATGGTCGGACAACGATTTATTGCCCTTCTGGATAACCATCCCTGGTTTGAAGTAACCGCCATTGCGGCAAGCGCCAATTCTGCAGGCAAGACCTACGAGGAATCCGTAAGTGGAAGGTGGAAGCTTACCACACCAATGCCTCAGTCTGTTAAAAATATTGTTGTAAAAGACGCCTCCCTTGTTGATGAAGTCGCATCAGAGGTTGATTTCATATTCTGTGCAGTGGATATGAAGAAAGATGAGATCAAGGCCCTTGAGGAAGCTTATGCCAAGACCGGAACCCCGGTTGTTTCTAATAACTCAGCACACCGCTGGACACCCGATGTGCCCATGGTGATTCCTGAGATTAATCCAAGCCATCTTGAGGTTATTACCTATCAGAGAAAGCGCTTGGGAACACCCACCGGTTTTATTGCTGTAAAACCCAATTGCTCCATTCAGAGCTACGTTCCTGCGCTGCATGCCCTATGGGACTATAAGCCGACACAGGTGGTGACCTGCACCTATCAGGCCATTTCAGGGGCGGGCAAAACCTTTAAGGATTGGCCAGAAATGATTGATAATGTCATTCCTTATATTGGTGGAGAAGAAGAGAAAAGCGAACAGGAACCCTTGAGGATTTGGGGTGCAGTCCAAAATGGTGCCATTGTGAAGGCAGCCTCCCCCATTATCACCGCCCAGTGCATCCGTGTGCCGGCCAGTGACGGACATATGGCGGCTACCTTTGCATCCTTCGAGAAAAAGCCTACAAAGGACGAGATTATATCTCTTTGGAAGAGCTTTAAGGGGCGTCCCCAAGAGCTAAATCTCCCCAGCGCTCCGAAGCAGTTCATTACTTATTTTGAAGAGGACAATAGGCCTCAAACCCGCCTGGACCGTGACATTGAGAACGGTATGGGCGTTAGTGTTGGCCGTCTTCGTGAAGATTCTCTGTATGACTACAAGTTTGTCAGCCTCTCCCACAATACTGTAAGAGGTGCTGCAGGCGGTGCTGTTCTGATTGCTGAGCTGTTGAAGGCCGAGGGTTATATTCAGGCTAAATAGGATATGGCACTTTAATCTTTTAAAATTTGTGATTCCTACTAAAACATCAATGAAACCATTAAAAGAGGCTGGATTATCCGCCTCTTTTTTGCTCCCTTGGAACAGAATCCATATTTAATAAGCTTTTAGAAAATGGAACTGTAGAAATGGATTTGCAGGAAACATTCTGGAGTAAGTGTTATGGCTCTGTAACCGATAAATTTGGAATCCCATGGCAGCTGAGCTATGAGAATGAATAAATAAGGACGGATATTTTAGACATCCTACTAGAGAGGATGAGAAAAAGATCCGTCCCTGCTTGTTTAAATTCGAGGCTTGTAGTGCGTTCCTATGGGAACGCACCTTCTATTTACTGGATGATTTCGACAACAACCCTCTTGTTTTCCTTGATGGCTGCCGCCTTCATAACAATGCGTATGGCTTTGGCGATCCTGCCCTGCTTTCCGATAACTTTACCCATATCCTCTTCGGAAACCTTCAGCTCGAGAATAAGGGATTGTTCACCCTCTATCTCATTGACTGAAACTTCATCAGGATTATCAACCAAGGATCTCGCAATTTGCTCCAGCAACTCTTTCATTGACAGTACCTCCACTCGTTGCAGAATAAAATCACTCTGTGACTCCTGCTATCTTAAGCAGTTTCTTAACAGTGTCGGTAGGTTGTGCACCGTTTCCGATCCACTTCTTAACCTTTTCGGCATCAACACTGACCAGGGAGGGATTTGCCAGCGGATCGTAGGTACCAACCTGCTCAATAAACTTACCATCACGTGGAGATCTCTCGTCTGCGACAATTATTCTGTAGAAGGGCTTTTTCTTTGCACCCATTCTTTTCAGTCTTATCTTTACCATTATTTCACCACCTTTCAATATTTTAGTCAAGGTTTTTTCTATCTATCCACCCGACCTTAAAATCTCAAGGTATAGGCGTTTCAAGTAAATAGAATCTCATCCTCAGAAGGGCCTCTTAAAGCCACCCATGCCGCCCATGCCCTTCATGAGCTTATTGGCTTTACCGCCGGACAGATTTTTCATAAGCTTTTTCATATCTTCGAACTGTTTTAGTAGGCGGTTAACATCGGTGACCGTTGTGCCACTACCCTTGGCAATCCGGACTCGTCTGCTGGCATTGAGCACATTTGGATTATTACGCTCCTGTTTGGTCATGGACTGGACTATGGCTACGGTACGACCAAACTGTTTTTCATCTACGTCAACGCCCTTTAAAGCCTTGGTGTCCATTCCGGGAAGCATGCCGAGAACCTGATTTAAGGGGCCCATTTTCTTAATCTGCTGCATTTGCTCAAGGAAATCATCCAAAGTAAACGTCGCAGTTCGCATTTTCTTTTCCAGCTCTATGGCCTTCTTTTCATCGAAGGCTGTTTGAGCCTTCTCGATAAGGCTGAGAACATCGCCCATACCCAGAATTCTGGAAGCCATACGGTCCGGGTAGAAGGGTTCAAGATCGCTGAGCTTTTCACCCAAGCCTGTATATTTTATGGGCTTTCCTGTAACCGCTCTGGTTGAGAGGGCCGCACCACCACGGGTATCGCCGTCCAATTTAGTGAGGATAATGCCGTCTATACCTAGCTTTTCATTGAAGGAGCCTGCCACATTGACTGCGTCCTGACCGGTCATGGCATCCACCACCAGCAGTATTTCGTGAGGCTTTACAGCCTGCTTGATACGCTTCAGCTCGTTCATGAGCTCTTCATCTATGTGGAGTCGGCCTGCCGTATCGATAATGACCATGTCAAACTGCATGGACTTGGCATGAGCCACAGCCTTTTGGGCGATTTCAACAGGATCGGTCTGGGTACCCATTTCGAAAACCGGAATATTGAGCTGTCCACCTACAACCTGGAGCTGTTTGACAGCAGCGGGACGATATACGTCGCAGGCCACCAATAAGGGGCGTTTGCCATCCTTGCGAAGCATGTTGGCCAGCTTACCGGTGGTGGTGGTCTTACCGGAACCCTGGAGCCCAACCATCATATAAACGGTGGGTGGCGCCGGAGAATAGGTTAGCTTTGAGGGTACTGAGCCCATGAGCTTAATCAGCTCCTCATGGACAATTTTGACTACCTGCTGGCCCGGCGTAAGACTTTCTAGGACGTCCTGGCCAACCGCACGTTCAGTCAGCGTATTGACAAAGTCTTTAACTACTTTAAAGTTAACATCCGCTTCAAGAAGCGCAAGCTTGACCTCGCGCATCATTTCTTTTACATCTTTTTCAGTGACCCGAGCAGACCCCTTCATTTTCTTCATGAGGGTCTGCAGTTTTTCTGACAATCCTTCAAATACCATATTATCCCTCTATCTCAACAATCCGTTATTGCTTATCCGTTGTGTCGTTCTAGCATGAGGTTATCTAGTTAGTTTATGTACTTACGCGTTATATAAGCTATGAATATCATCAAAGCGTATCTAAAATTTTTTCAAGGAGTGCCACAGCCTTTTTGTAATCTGTGTTTTTAATTAGCTCAGGCTTATTATCCCCCATGACCTTAAGGGCTTTTAAGGCTTTCTCTATATCTTTTTCCTGCTCCCTGAACCGCTCAACGAGCCCCAGTCTTTTTTCATACCCGGCTAAGGATTGTTTGGCTTTCCGGATACTATCGTGAACACCTTGGCGGCTGATACCACGATCTTCAGCAATTTCACCTAGAGATAAATCGCTGTTATAATGAAGATCCATGATCTCATATTGCCTTTCAGTCAAAAGCTGGCCGTAAAAATCCAGCAATACGGTCACTTCAAGAACATCCTCGACAGGACCAAGGGAATTGACTTCTTCCTTACTATTATCCTTCATAAAAACCATCCCTGTCAAGTATTTTTGCTTTACACTTGATTATTATATGGGGCGTCTCTTCTCCTGTCAAGGTTAAGTTTTGTGCCAATGGATAAGGGAACGCCTTGTCATCCATGGTCCAATCCATTATAATATGATGGATGCAAAAAGGGCTTAAGCAATTAAGAGGTGGTTAAAGTTGAGACTGAGAAACGATCCCCAAGCTTATGACAAGCTGGAGCTTTCAAAAAACTATATACAAAACCCTAAGGAGTTTAAATCCCGTTGGCATGAGCATTTTGGCAACAATAACCCTATTCATATGGAAATCGGGTCGGGCAAAGGGCGTTTTATTACCACTTTGGCTCAGCAAAACCCCCAAATCAACTATATCGCCCTTGAGAAATTTCCAACTGTTCTTTTGAAGCTCATCAAGAAGATTCCGGAACAGGGGATTCAGAATCTTGCTGTTATCAGCACTGATGCAGAGCTCTTGGAAGAGATCTTTGACAAAGGTGAAATCGATAAGCTCTATCTTAACTTCTCTGATCCCTGGCCAAAAAGTCGGCATGCCAAGAGGCGTCTGACCGCTTCAAGCTTTCTTGAGCTCTATAAGAAGGTGCTAAAGACGGGGGCAATCCTTGAATTTAAAACCGATAACAGGGGATTATTTGATTTTTCCCTTGAGGAAATCAAAAATGCCCATTATACATTAAAACAAGTGACCTTTGACCTCTACAACAGTGATCTGTTGGAAGGGAACATTGCCACCGAATATGAGGAGAAGTTCCGAAACCTTGGAACACCTATCAATAAACTCATTGCGCAATTGGAAGGTCATACCGAAGAAAAGGAGTGAAATTTATGACACATAAACACAAAAATAAAGGAACCTGCTCATCCCAGGTCCAGTTTGATATTGAATCAGGCAAGGTACATAATGTCGTCTTTTCAGGCGGCTGCAACGGTAATCTCCAGGGTATAGCCGCTCTTGTCGAAGGCATGGACGCGGAAGAAGCGGTAAGGAAGCTTAAAGGTATAAACTGCGGGTATAAAGCCACATCCTGCCCCGACCAATTGTCCCAGGCCATTGAAGAAGCGCTTGAAACATTGTAAGGTGCTGCAACATAGCTTCGCACCACAACCCTCGACCCATAATTGAAAGGTTGTCCTGATATCTATTACACAGAATCGGGACAACCTTTTATTATGAAAAATAGATCATCAATTCCTATTGCAGTATATCGGTAAGAACAATGCCATCTACTGTTGATGGAGCTGTAAGACCATTTAGATGGTATATTGTAGGAACAATGTCAACAGACTCACACGGGGTACTGTAGGTATAGCCGGATTTTATATTTGGACCGTAGAAGACCAGACATGTTTGTCTTTGGGCAAATGCTCCATGTTCTGCAAGGGAAGTCGAAAAGGCATAACCTTCGCTGCAGTCAACCACCAAATCGCCCAGATTGTCCGGGGTATTCATGCTATCAAGTTGGGATCTTGTAAACACCGTATTGACACCTGTGATCCCTGATAATGCACTGATAAGAGTACTTTCCTCTGTAGGAGTCAGTGGCTTTCTGTAATAGATCTGTGCTGCTCCGCTGGATAGGTTATAGACTACCTTGGTATTACTATCAAAAGGTCCCATATCAACAACAGCATTTTCGAAGGGTATGCCCGTACTTTCGAGCGCGCTGACCAGATTGGATGTAATATTGTAATTAACAGTTGTCATACCGTGATCCGATGAAAAGATAATGTTCGTATTATTGAGATCCAAATGGCTCATAATACTGCCTATAGCATCATCAATGGCTTCAATGGCTTCTTTTATTTGTGTACTGTCTATTCCGTAATTATGGGCATTGCTGTCGCTCGTATTAAACAAGATGACAAGAAGGTCCGGGTCTTCATTTTCTATAACTTCGATTGCATCATCTCTTGTTTCCGCTGTTGTTCCTCCATCCAGCATGAAATCCGCTCCCCGATCCTGCAGCTTACGCTGCAAAACAGCAGCAGTCAGCAGCCCGGCTTCTTGAAAGACTTCTCCAATTGTATCTACATCGTAGTTCTGGAGATTTCTTACGCGCCTGTCTGTAGCCTTGTCATAAAAGGCCAGTGCAGGCACATTATGTGTACCCGTATGGGATCCGGTGACCAAAGTCGTCATATTAGCCGTTGTCATACTTACATATTCACCATAGCTGGCCGTACACCGGGTTCCATTATTAGCCAGATTTTGAAAATTGGAAGTATCCCAACCACTTTTGCCTATATAATCATTCCTGAACCCATCCAGTTGAATATACACCGTTCTCCTGGTGTTGTCGGATCTTTTAACAATATCTCCCTGCTCTCGGGGCCTGATAAAGTAGCCCGTTGTATAGGGGGAGGCTGAAACGCTTTTCTGAAGAACGCCTCTGACAATTAAAAGATCACCGGAAGTTAAGTTGCTTATATCAATCCCACTATAGTCATAAAACTTGATGCTGATCATTCCGGATTGATCCGTCCAATTATGGTCACTGCTGGCATCAAGGTCAAAACCTCTTGTAACACCACTATTATCAAGGTTATAGACTCTCCCCTGCAGTTTCACCGGCATAGACTCATATGCGCCCAATGTACTATAGGTCTCATCGCTTCGTATCATCTGCTCTGTCAATAAATCCTGTCCTGTGCCTGTAACGGTTAATGTGTTTGGCGTTATCACAACCGTTCCGGCATCATAACCGTTAAGGCCAATTGTGCCCGTGACAGTTACTTCATCACCTGATGAGACAGATGGCGTTAGGCTGCTCGCTCTATAGACATAAATTGCACCTTCGGGATATACAGGGTCAAGCCCTGGAACAGGGGTTGGCGATACTAATGTAAAGGCATTTGAAGCACTGTTCCACTTACCCGTGTCAACTGTAGCAATGCCCTTTACCGTGACCTCTAAGCCATTGAGTACAGGAACACCATTTGTATCTTTACGCATGGCTTCACTCAGCATAATATTTGTACTTGAATTGACTTTAATGAGATCAGCCTGTTTTGTGGGCCTGACATAGTATCCCGAAGTGTAGGGAGAAGTGCTGTCACTCTGAAACAATATTCCCTCTACGATAACCATGTCACCATTTGTTAGCCCGCTGATGTCTATTCCTGAATAGTTGTAAATCTTTATATTCATGGCTCCTATTCCGTCAGTTAGGTTCCCGTCACTGCTGCCATCCACATCAAAGCCCATTAACGTGCCTTGATTATCATAGTTAAGGACTTTACCCATTATCCTGACTGGCATGCCTTCAAAACGAAATCCCACATCAAGCTCCAGATTTGCATAACTGGCATCCGTATAGATGGGATAAGCCTCAGGAATTTTATAATTGCTTCCGATTTTAGTAATTCCACTGCTACTAGAGGGCTTAATCACAGTAGTACCCATATCGGTTGAATAACCTGAATTTGATAAAGTTCCGGTAACAACTACCTTATCCCCTATATTTACAGCCGGACTTGTATTGCCATTGAGATATACTGCCATTCCGCCTGCAAATCTGTAGCTGTCATCCTCAGTTACAATTGAAAAGTAGTTGGACGAGTCGTGCCACACGCCAGTGGGAACAGTAACAACTCCTTGGACAGTCACTGTTTGATTGTTATAAATGGGAACTCCCTTAGCATTATTCTCATGAGCCTTATAAAGATCCTTTGAATTTGTATAGGCCGCCCTTACTGAAACATTGCTGCCCGTTGATATCAGACATACCACAAGAAATGCTGCAACAACTTTTATTAATAGATTCATTTTCGCACGCAACATAAAGATACTCCTTTACTCAATTTTTTACCTTTGTTCTCGGGATTGTTTAAATCGTTAGTAAAAAGCTCTTTGGTCAGATTTTTAAGTAATGGAATGAGTCGAGTAAAAAAGGTTAATTAAGGATTGTGAAAATGGGTTCTTCTTAGAAATAGAACGCTTTGCATCCGGATTCATAATACTTGACAAGTATTATTTTTGATTTTAGACTTGCATATTAGCTTAGTCAATGTAAGTAAACCATAACGTAACATGATAACAACGTTTGTATTTTGTTATCATGCCAGTAATATATTACCCTATAAAGAAAGACGGGGCTTGTGGCCCCATCTTTTATGCTTGGTAGATAAACTACAACTCTTGCAGATCAAACTCAATATTTACTGAGCGTTTTATTCAGCCTTTCAAGTGCCCGTTCCAGTACACTTGTAGGACATGCGATATTCATTCTTTCAAAGCCATTTCCTGCTTCTCCGAAAATATAACCCTCGTCAAAAAAGATTTGAGCTTCTTGATGCATTATTTTCTCCAGCCGGTCTTTATTAAGGCCCAGGCCATTAAAGTCCATCCATTGCAAATAGGTACCTTCAAGGTCATAAACCTTAATGGCCGGAAGATTCTCTTCTATGTATTGCTTCAAGGTCAGGTGGTTGTGATAAATCACCTGCAATAACTGTTCCAACCATTCTTCACACTGTGTATAAGCAATCTCACAGGCTTTATAGGCCAGAATATTCAATTGAAAGAACCCATTGGCTTGAACCTCTGTCAAATAGGTCTTCCGCAGCTCCTTATTTGGTATGATGATATTGGAAGCTTGGAGCCCCGCCAAATTAAAGGTTTTGCTTGGTGCGGTAAATACAATCATCTGATTAGCCAGTTCCTCTGAAAGTGCTGCAAACACCGTGTGCTTATGGCCCGGCATAATCAAGTCAAAATGAATTTCATCAGATAGGATGAGTACATCATGCTTCAGGCAAATCTCCCCCACCTTTGCAAGCTCATCCTCAGTCCAAACACGGCCCACAGGGTTGTGGGGGCTGCAGAAAAGGAGAATCTTATTCTGTGGTTTTCTTGCCACTCTCTCAAGGGCGTCAAAATCAATTTCATACGTTGTTCCCGTGTTAATTAACGGACATTCCACCTTCGTTCGGTTATTCGTTGAGATGGCACCGTAGAAGGGATAATAGACCGGCGGCATGACAATGACGCCGTCCCCCGGCTCGGAAAAGGCCCTGACAGCAGCAAAAAAGGCAGATACAACACCGGATGACTCCACTATCCATTCGGGTTCCACATGCCAATGATGTCTTTTATCCATCCACCCGCACACCGCTTTATAATAAGAAAGAGTAGGGCGGGTATAGCCCAGGACGGTAGTATCCAGAAATTTCTTTAAGCCGTCCACAATCTCAGGGGCATTGACAAATTCCATATCCGCAACCGAAAAAGGAACGATATCCTCTGATACATGAGGGTTCCATTTTTTCATCTGCTCCCATTTTGAAGAACCAACATTGGCTCTATTGACCACTGTTTCAAAATCGTACTTCATAAATATAGCCTCCAAGTTGAGTAGCTTTAAGGAAAAAGCATCACTGTCCTTCTTTTTGCGTGAGCTGGACGTAGGATTTGACAATGACATTTAAAACGAACATCAGCTGGCAACGGGATTTTGTATCAATGTCGAGAGTTGTTTTGGCGTTGTTGACGAGAAGGAAATTATAATCACCGATTTTTGAAAGCTGTGAAGAAGGAGTCGCTGTAAAGGTAACAACTTTTGCTCCTTTTGACTTAGCGATTTGCGCGACTCTGACGACCTGTTCGGTTTCTCCGCTGATTGATCCCAAAAAGATGATGTCCTTTTCGCTCATATTCCCCGCTTGGACATAGGCGATATGTGTGTCCTCATAACGAACAACATGTCGCGACAACGACAACAAATGGCGGGCCGTATAATCAAAAACAATATTCGTCAGGCCCTTGGCAAAGAAATGGATCTGGGTATACTGCTGCATGAATTTTGCAATTTCTTGTACTGCTTTTCCGTCGATTCCCTGAGCAGTCTTTATGATATCAGAAAGCTCTTCGTTAATAATTTCTTCCAATGACATCAAGGGACTGCTATTCACACCCGGTTTCTCACTTGCCAACTGCTCTTTGATAAAATATTTCAAATGGCTGTAGCCATCCAAATCCAGCTTCTTGCAAAGCCTAATGATAGTGGTGGTCGAGACAAATATCTTTTTGGCCAGTTCCTGAATTGAAAGGGTTAAGACCGCACTCCTGTTACTATTGATATAGCGGAGGACATCCAGTTCCATTGGACTGAGGGAGTTAATCTTTTCAATAGGGAAGCTCTGAAACATTCTATCACCTCTCTTTTAAGTATTTTACCACAGATAAAACAAAATTACCTTGCTTCCGCATTGGTAATTTTGTTGATACGCTTGTTTATAATTATAAATCACAAAGCGTCATTATTTAAACCAGCTTTTAAAAACCCTTCCCGCCGCATCCTTCATCTTAAGCCCTTTGGCTTGATGCAATACGCTGGGAAGCAGGTCAATGCTATACACTCTATCATTGCATTCTGAAGGAAGCACGCTTTGGCCCAGAAGTAGCCCGAAAATACGCTGGGATGTTTCATCAAAGGAGTCATGGCTCGCCCCGTAGTATTCAATCATGTCACGACGGTAAAAATGCATGCCGGATCGGGGTGAAAGCAAGAACTGAGGCCCCCGTTCGTCAAAGCCGTATTCTTTCAAAAGCTGTGATTTTGTAAAAACGTGCTCCACATATTCAAGGGAATGAAGAAGGCTTGTGAGCTGCTCTTCCTTTTCGCTTGACAAGGGCTTTTGATAATACAACGAGCATTCGATGGTATACGGCAACGCTACAATTTCTGTTTCATCACTAACACTGTCAGGAGTGTCAGTCTTTATACCTAAAGCGTTAATAGCGTTAATAAGCTCAGACAGCCTGGATTGGCCGAAAAATGGTGTCATACCGTGATCGGTCGTTATAAGAATCAGCAGGTCGTCATAGAATCCTTCCGCTTTGCAAAGGCTGACAAATGAGACCAACTCCGCTTCAATCCCTTTGATGCGCTTGGCAATGTCGGAGAATCGCTCCTCGGGTACATGTCTTTTCGGGTAACCATCGTATTCATTGTTATGACCCAAAGAATCCAAATCATCTATATACAGAGCCACAAAGTCTGGAATCTCGCCATAGACAAAATAGGCGTCCCCCGATTTCACGGGTTCCTTCAGCACCAGTTTCTTAAGAAGGGCAAAGCGCTCCATATAGGTGCTTTGAGGGACGGGTGACTTGATATACGCACAGTCAAACACGCCTTCCTGGCATGGGTTGTTCTCCAGCATAAATTGATGGATTGAGACCACTTTTTTGCCATTACTGATCATAACCTCAGCTATGTTTTCCGCATCAAAGGTGCGATAGTGCTTGACCACTTGTCTTGTTTCCGAATCATAATGCTGGTAGAAATTATGGGTTTTGTTGCTCCAGGCTCCCGCCAGAATCGCGCTTTGCATTGGATTTGTAATGGAGACGATGCCGCTGTGCAAATTATTAAAAAGCAGGCCTTCCTTTGCTAGTGAGCAAAGCCCCTGCACTTCTCCGCTTTTTTTAAGCCGCTCAAAATAGGAGTAGGAAAACCCGTCCAAATTAATGTATACAATCTTTTTTTCTTTCATTCTTTCACCTCTTAAATCCCGTCGAGAGTTGTCAGCGTATTCCAAAGAGGAAGTGGAAACCAGGAATGGAGCAACTGTGATTTTGGATGGTTTACATCGCCGCCCATAAGAAAATAATCATCGAAAAGTAAGTAATAAAGCTCTTTTTCAGATAGAGACATATCGCTATTTTCCATATCTTCACTTATTCTTACGTCAACATTTCCGGATGAAACCGTAATATCGACAGAAAATTTGCAGTCCACAGCAAGTTTTAGTCTTCCGTCAGGCTTGTGCTTTACTTTATTTAAAAGGACAGTTAGGGTCCTTTTATAATCCATCATCTTCATGTTGCATAGGGTTGAGACCCCATACCGGTCCATTAAAGAAAAGAGCTTTTTATCACAATCAAGAGAGGCGTATAGCTCCAGGGACATAAGGTTTTCATACGCCATAAAGCCCTGCAACGCCATACTTGTCTCTATCTCACCATCAAACTCAAATACAGCATTCTTTTTTTCGTTATAGACAATGTAACTTTGCTTTCCGTTCAAGTTAAGAAGATAAACTTTACTAAGCTGCGACCTGAGTATATTAAAGAACCGATCTTTCTCCCTTTGTATATCACCGTTATACAACTTAACGACAGGATCGATTACTGTGCTTTCTGTGATTTCCTTGATTTCAATTGGATCAGCGGCTTTTGACTGTCGCTTTATGTTAAAGACTACTTTTTTTCCTGTTTTATAAAATCCAAAATACTCGTATCGCTCCCTTGATCCGATGAGTACCACTAAATCATATTCAGGGAAAAGCTCCCGGGAAGCAAATTCGAATAGCTCCCCCATTATTCCACGGCCGCGAGACGCCTCTGATACGCAAACAGTACCCACGGATAAGATCTTTATACCCATTGCGGCTACGGGATATGCCGACAACAACCCTATAATCCGGTCATGGTCAAAGCAGGCGTAATGTATACCAGCGCCATAATGGCCATAAAGCTTGGGGTGAGTCTTATAAAAATCAAGACTAAACTGATGATTGGCAAAGGCTATTGCCTGCTCAAACTCATAGGCATTAACTTTTCTGATCTCATTCATTATCATCACCACATAAAAAAGAATCCTTAACTACCACAGTCTTTGCCCAGAGATCATGAATAGCAGTTGCTTTCTTTGTAAAAAACGCCATGAATATCGACACGAAAAAAGGCACTACAAGGAGTGTTTCAAACAGACCTCTGAGCACAAATTCTCTAAAAATCAGTTTTGTCGGGGTTATCTCCTTCAAGGTTTCCGAATCAAGCATACTTATCCGGCAGATGAGCTTGCCAATGGTCCGTCCCCTTCCGATAACGGAGGGCACAAGGGAATAATAGAGGGTCTGCACAAAAAGGAGCTTCAAAATAAAAGCAACATACAGCTTGATAATGCCTTCTGCGAGAACATCCAATAGGCCCTCCGACATGGGATTTAGGGTCATCATAATCTCATTGATCTTCTCCAAATCCCTTTGGGTAAAAAGATACCAAATTAAATAGACAGCTATAAAATCAAGGATAAAAGCCCCTATTCGCCTGGAAAACGGGGCAACTTCATATTCCATCTTACACGACCCTCTTAGCTATTATGTTGAGCCAAAAAACCAGAAACACTTTGGGGAATTCCACCCTCCTTCCTCGATTTTTCCGCCAAAAACGCCATCACGTGAGATTCTACTGATTGGGGTAGCGTTGACGCAGGTTCTTCACCTTGTTGGTAAGCCCGCATAAATTCCATAATAAAGCCTTTATCGCCACCGCCATGTCCATTCTCTGTAATGTTCAGCTCCAGGGTTTTTGTTTCACCTGTTAAAAAATTGCTTACCTCGATAACATAAGGCTTTTCTGCAGCCCTTATTTCACCTTTCTCACAGGTTATCTTCAGGGTTCTGTTGACCTTTGGGGTAAAGGCGCTGAGGGAAAAGGTTGCGGTTATGCCATCTTCAAATTCAATAATCGTCGATTGGTGATCAACCACATTGTTGTCACAATTAAAGACACAGCGTCCGTATTTGGAAGCGCCCATGTTTTGACGCACTTTTTCGACACTGGAAAAGTCGAAAACAACCGATTTAATTTTTTTACCATTATAAATCTTCAGAGCAGAATAGGGACATTTATTTTCTATTTGGCAATCAATGCAATAATCAGCCATCTTGCCCTCATCAAAATTCCTTTTACAGAAATAGGACAGGCTGCCGAAGGATGAGATACGTCTGGTGCGCTTATCGCCAAGGAGGTAGAGCAGGATATCAAAGTCATGACAGCTTTTTGTCACTGCAAGAGGCGCGCTTGTCAGGGCGTTGTTCCAGGGTCCTCTGACATAGCTATGGGCAAAATGATAATAGCCGATGTTCTCATTGTGGGCGATTGTCACAACATTACCAAGCTCTTTTGAGTCTATTATTTTTTTGATGGTATTAAAAAACGGCGTGTATCTTAACACATGACAAACAACTACAATCTGCTCAGGGTACTGCTTGGCATACTCGTATATTGCCATCACCTCGTCAAGCTTGGTGGAGATGGGCTTTTCCAGTATGATATCATACCCCTTGTCAAGAAGCTTTAACACTTCGTTTTTATGAAGCCTGTCCTGAGTGGACACTATCGCAACATCGGAAAGCCTTTCTTGGTCAAGAAATTCTTCGTCAGTGTTAAAAATACGATCTTCTGAAAGCCCATATTGGGCCTTTATTTTATCTTGCCTTGACTTATCGGGCTCTGCTATGGCCGCAAGTAAATAGCTTCCCTTGAAATTTTCCTCTAAAGCGTTTAGGTAGACGCTTCCGCGTCCACCTAAACCTATTACTGAAAAAGTTACTGAACCATTATCTTTTCTCATTACTGATTTGCCTCAATTTCATAGGTCGCTTCATTAATCAGCTCTTTAACAATATCATCGATTGGCTTGTCAACTTCGAACCATATTAACTTTGCATAATCGTTGACCTTCTTGTCGGCAGCAGCTTTGGCCTTGCCCTGGGGTGACCTGATACCAAATTGCATATATTCGCCGGCGATCTTCAATGCAGGTATTTCTTCATAGATGGAGATGAGTTCCGCTTCTTTTGCCGCTTCGGGATTGACAGGCAAATAGCCTGATTTTGCACACATATGGGCAACATTCTCGGGCTTGTTCAGCCATCTTAAGAAATCCGCACCCGCTTCTATCTCAGACTGAGGTTTGTTATCCAGAAGAATTATACCCGAACCGCCTTGGTTTGTATAGAAGCTTGTCTTCTTCGGGAAGGGCAGAACCTCGATTTCAAAGCCTGCTTCCTTCGCCTTCTCCGTCATGGTCGTCAGGTTAGAGGAGGTGGTAAAGATCATTCCGACATTGCCGCTATAGAATTCAGAAGTAATAACAGTTCCGTGGTTCGCTCTTGAATTAGGATTGATCATAGCGCCTTCGGTTACAAGTGAGCGCCAGAATTCCAAACCTACTTTTATTTTGTCATCCTTGTCAAATTCAATGTCTGTAACCGTATCATTATAGAGCTTGCCGCCCTGCTGGAACATCATACCCACTGGGTCAACGCTTCCGGTAGCAAAGCCGTAGACGCTCTTGGTTGCATCAGCACTGTTAACAGTGGTAACAGCAACTGCAATTTTCTTAAACTCATCCCAGGTCCAGTTTGAGCTCTCGGGATCACTTAGGATGGACTCGGGTGTTGGAAGCTTAAGACCTTTTGACTCGATTAATGTCTTATTTGCTACAATAATATTGCTGGCACTGGGGAAATAAGGATTTAACAAGAACTTACCATTATATAAAGAGTACTGCAGTAAACCCTGATTCAGACCCTGTAGCTCTTGATAAGTATAAACGTTTCTCAAATCAACCGCTCTGGACTCATAAAGGGGCACTGAGGAAACACCAACGGCCGAAATAACCGGGTTGTTATTGGCCAGGATGGAAGCCTGTAGTTTTGTGTTTAGAGCGCCTGAGGTATCCTGGTACTCAACAGTTACAGTTATGTTCTTGCCGGGGAATTTCTCAGCCTGCTCACGATTGTACTTATCAGCAAGCTCTCCAAAGGCTGTTCCCATGGACGAGGTAGCAGAGTTGGGTATCCACATGGTGATGTTAATCGGCTCAGCATTTTTAGCTTCAAGAGTGTCCCACTTCTTGTCCGAGGGGTACAGAGCCTCATCAACAGGCTTTGACCCATCCGGTGTAGCTGACGGTTCGGCAATTGCAGTGGTTGCAGGAGCTGTTTCTGAAGGTGCACTTTCCGTCGGAGAGGAAGTAGCCGGATTGCTTCCTGCGCCACATGCGGCCAATGAAAACATCATTGTTAGAACCAGGAGCACAGTAATGATTTTAGTGAGCTTTTTCATGATTGTTCCTCCTTGTAATCTTAGTCTTAATTTATGTATCTCCAGCTCAACCACGGACTCAATAAAAATGGAATCCTGATCAAAGCCGAAAAAACTTTTTTACTTTTTGATACTTCCCACCATGGCTGTTTTAACTTTACCGCTTGCAAAGATGTACATCAGCAGAACAGGAGCTAATTGAATCATTGTACCCGCCATAACAACATTCCATTGAGGTACGCCGTCGTCTACCTGAAGCAGTCCTCTAAGTGCTACCGGAAGTGTTCTTATGGTCTCGGAATTCGTCATAACAAGTACCCAATAGTATTCATTCCAATTGCTTATAAATGAAGTGATCAAGTGCGTTACCATTACCGGGGCCACCATTGGCAGCATGATTTTCAGCATGATGGTCCGGTTCTTGGCCTTGTCCATCCTGGCCGATTCGATAATCTCCTTCGGAACCTGCTGGAAGGCGTTCATAAACATATAAATACCAAACATAGAGAACAGCGAGGGCAGGATCAGTCCACCCCAAGTGTCAACAAGCCCCATTTTACTGTAAAAGAAATATACCGGAATCAGTGTGGCTTCCGCAGGAAGCATCATTCCCAGATACTTCGTTGCCCACAAGAACTTCTTGCCCTTAAACTCCATCGTGGCAAAAGCATAAGCCGCAGGTATAATCGCTAAATACTGCAGGCCAATGACGAGGATTGAATACTTGATGGAGTTACCGACGTAGTGGGATATTTGGGCCTGATTCCATGCATAAACATAGTTACTCCATTGTGGATTTTTAACAATTAATCCGGGGTCAAAGGACAGGGCTTCAACAAGGGGCCGCAGCGACATGGAGGCCATCCAAGCAAAGGGATAAACAAAGAAGAGCCCGATACCTATTAGTATGATAAAGTTCACTATTTTCAAGATATATTTTATGCGCTTCTTCAGCCTGTTTAAAAAGAGGAATTTCTCGGTATCCTCAATATGCTTTGGGGAATAGGCATCTGTATTAAAGGTTAAATTCTTAGAATTCATATTACTGCCCCTTACCTTTTTTGAAAAACTTATTTGCGGCAACAGTAAATACAGCAACCATAACAGTCAGAACAATAGAACCCGCCATAGCAAAACCGTAATTGAATTTAACTCTGCCTGCATTATAAATCCAGTACCCAAGCACCATTGATGAGCCCTGAGGTCCACCCTGGGTCATCAGATCTATGGCCGCAAAAGCTTTAAAGGAGTTGATGAACTTCATTATAAAAACAAACAGTAAGGTGGGTGAAAGTAAAGGAAGTGTAATCCTTGTAAATATCCTTACCCTACTTGCCTTGTCCAATTTTGCAGCTTCATATACGTCCGGAGGCAAGGATTGGAGTCCGGCAATGATAATCAAAACATAATATCCGATCGATTTCCAAACCGCTACCAAGGCCACCGATATCAGGGAGGTTTTCGTACTCATCAGCCAATTAGGGCCCGTTATACCGAATAATGCGAGAGCCTGGTTGATGATACCCTGTGGATCAAGCATTAGCACCCATAAAATCGAAACGGCGACCATCGAGGAAATATGGGGCGTAAAAATCAATGTTTGCGAAAAGTTATGTATTTTAGTGTTCTTAGAAAGCCACGCTGCCATCAGGACCGTTACGACCATCAACATAATGACGGTTATAAAAGCATATAAAACTGTGTTCCACATGGCCTGGACAAATTCCGTGTCCCTGGTAAATATCATTTTAAAATTCCATAGCCCCCGGAACTGGGATTTCTCCAAACTTACAAGGTCCACTTTAAAAAAGGAGCCTACGATCATAAAGATAAAGGGTAGAATGGTAAAGAATAAGGCACCGAATGCCGCAGGAATCATATATATGTAAGCGGGATTCAGTATTTTGAATATCTTGGACTCCACCTTATCGGCTCGCTTAAGTACCGCGCAACGTTTGATATCAAAACGAATCTTACTGTATGCAGAATAGGCCTTTTGCTCCGCTTTCGACAGGGTATACCGATAGCGCTTGAGCTCGGCTTTAAGCCGCTTAATCTCTTGCTTCTCTTTTTGAATGAGCACCTTTACATCAACAGGACGAGTTTTTATATACCCCTTGATGGCTTTTTTACACTCATCCATCCTGTCGCAAAAAT
Organism: Bacillota bacterium; assembly: GCA_023410885.1. Classification (GTDB taxonomy): domain Bacteria; phylum Bacillota; class Clostridia; order DSM-8532; family DSM-8532; genus DTU059. The sequence goes on along the minus strand of JAEYPI010000050.1, from coordinate 472 downwards.
CATTATAAACTGCTCCAACCCTTTTTAAATTCTCCATAAACCCTCTCAAGCACTTTCTCATCACGAACTCGCAGCTCATCCTTATCGAAGACGCATATGTTTTCTTTTAAAAGCGTGAAAACAATTTCGCTTCCGATTGTTCTCTGTGTCTTTGAAAGTTCTTTTATAAAGACTGTCTTTCCACTGAACTCAACAAGGTACAGGTACTCTGAGCCGTGATTTTCAAAGCTTTTTATTCTACCTCTTATAACCATCCCTCTATGGCATTCTTCACCGCAATCAAAGAGAACATCTCGGGGTCTGAACCCGATAGAATACTCAGCATCGACATCCACAATATTCATTCCCGGATCGCCGATAAATTTGGCAACAAAAATACAGGCCGGATTATTGTGAATTTCAGTGGGTGACCCCTGCTGCATGATTTTCCCCTCGTTCATGACCACGATATTATCACCCATGGTCATGGCTT
>JAEYPI010000036.1 GCA_023410885.1 Bacillota bacterium | reverse complement strand
ATCGTGAGCTGGGCTATCTTAAAGGTCAAGCGGATACGATATTGGTCGATTTTCATGCCGAAGCTACCAGCGAAAAAACCGCACTGGCCTATTACCTGGACGGACGTGTCTCCTGTGTGGTAGGCACCCATACTCATGTTCAAACCGCAGACGAACGGATATTGGAAAAGGGTACGGCCTTTATTTCCGATGTGGGTATGACGGGCCCTGCTGATGGTGTTATTGGTGTGGATAAAGACCTCATTATTCGAAAATTTACGCTGGGTCTACCCATTCAACATGAGATTGCTTCGGGAAGAGCTCAGCTTAATGCAGTTATTATCACCATAGATGAAGAAAATAAGAGAGCAACTGAGATAAAAAGAATATCAGAAAATCTGAAGGCTTAAGCTTGATTTGTTTTGGAGGTTGTCAATGATGGATGTTTTGAAGGTTTCTTCCAAGTCCAATCCTAATTCTGTAGCGGGTGCAATTGCCGGTGTAATACGGGATAAGGGGATTGCCGAGGTGCAATCCGTAGGTGCCGGTGCATTGAATCAGGCTGTTAAAGCTGTGGCTATCGCTAGAGGTTTTCTTGCGCCTTTGGGTATCGAACTAGTCTGCATCCCGGCCTTTTCAGAAATAGAAATAGACGGTGAAGTACGAACTGCCATGAAGCTGATTGTTGAACCAAGGAGAACGAGATAATACATAATACAGGGTATTGTCCGACAATGCCTGGCATGCAGAACGGAGAGGTATCATGGGTTACAGAGAAAATTATCGATTTTGGCTTGAGAACCATTGTTTTGACGAAAATACCAAGGCAGAGCTTTTAAGCATTCAGAATAATGAAAAAGAGATTGAGGATCGTTTTTACCGCGACTTGGAATTTGGAACGGGTGGTATGCGGGGAATTATTGGTGCCGGTACCAATCGTATAAATAAGTATACAGTGCGCAAAGCTGCACAGGGTCTTGCCAATTTCATATTAAAGCAGGGTGGGGGAGAAAAAGGTATAGCCATTGCCTATGACTCCCGGCACTGTTCCTATGAGTTTGCTTTAGAGACCGCATTGGTAATGGGCTGTAATGGAATAAAGGCTTATCTTTTCGACGATTTACGCCCTACTCCTGAGCTTTCCTTTGCGGTACGTTATCTTGGATGTGCCGGCGGTGTAGTCATCACAGCCAGCCATAATCCCAAAGAATATAATGGCTTTAAGGCTTATGGCAGTGATGGCGGACAGCTTCCCCCCAAGGAATCCGACTTGGTCATTGATGAGGTCAATGGCATCTCGGATATATCGGCCATTAAATGTATGGATCAAGAAGACGCACTTCAAAAGGGGCTTTTAGTCATAGTCGGAAAAGCTGTGGATGATGCTTACTGTGAAGCGCTTAAAAAGGCTTGCGTCAATCCGATGCTTTCAAAAGCGTACGGGAAGGACGCAAAAATGATTTACACGCCCCTTCACGGTGCCGGGAACAAGCCCGTAAGGAGAATTTTAGAAGAAATAGGCTTTGAGAAGGTTCTGGTGGTTAAGGAGCAGGAGCTGCCGGACCCCGACTTTTCGACGGTTAAATATCCAAATCCGGAGGAAAAGGCCGCTTTTGAAATTGCTATTCAAATGGCTCAAAAAGAGGATGTAGACCTGATTATCGGCACCGATCCCGATGCAGACCGCATTGGTGTCGTTGTGAGAGATGCTTGTGGTGAATACCTGACGCTGACCGGCAATCAAACAGGATGTCTGCTTTTAGAATATATCCTCTCTCAAAAGAAAATGAGGGGCGAGCTCCCTGAGAATTCCTTCGTAGTGAAAACCATTGTGTCCAGTGAATTAGCACGTCAAATCACCGGTCACTATGGGGTGGAGCTCATGGATGTACTCACCGGATTTAAATTTATTGGAGAGCAGATTAGACTTCTTGATGACACGGGGCTTAAAAAATTCATTTTTGGCTTTGAAGAGAGCTATGGCTATCTGGCCGGAACCCATGCTCGTGACAAGGATGCAGTAGTGGCGGCTATGCTGGTGGCTGAGGTTTATGCCTGGTACAAATCAAGGGGAATGAACCTCTATGAAGGGCTTTTGGAAGTCTTTAAAAAGTATGGCTATGTTAAGGAAGGCATTGATTCCTTTACCTTAAAGGGCAAGGAAGGCCTTGAGAAGATAAATGCGGCCATGGAATCCTTAAGAAGCAAAAATCCAAAATCCTTTGGGAATTCAGAGGTTGCCGTTATTTATGATTACGAGGCTCAAGCTGCCGTCAATCTCATAACAGGAGAAAAAACAAGTCTGGATTTTCCTCAATCAAATGTTCTCTACTATAAGATGAGCTCAGGCTTCTGGTTCTGCATACGGCCATCAGGCACTGAGCCCAAGATTAAAATCTATTATGGCGTATCCTCTGATTCACTGGAAGGGGCAGAAAAGGAACTCATAAATTTGAAGAATGACGTTCTTTCTGTTGTTCGTCCTTTGCTTGAGTAAATGCGTTTCTTTATCAAAATTAAAATGGGACTAAAGTTTTACTGGTTCAAAGCCGATAGATGATGATAGAATGGTCGCTAAATTGGCTTGTGGAGCTGATATTAATCCTTAATAGGCAGAGCGTTCGCCTTTGGTGGTACTGAGGCGTATTACTACAAAACCCTTGTAACCGTTATATAGAGAGAATTACAGCTTTATTTTACTTTATTTGGAGGGTAAGTCCCAGTGAGAAAAGTGAGTCTTGAAAGAGCTCAACCGGGGGTCCATGTTGCACGTACCATACTATCCTTGGATGGTATTATTCTCTTGTCGGCAGGGGCGGAACTCACTGAGGACATGATCATCAAGCTCAGACATTATAGCATTTCAGAGCTCTATATCGAGGATGAATTATCCAAGGGTATTCTGGTTCCCGAGATTATCAAGGAAGAAATTATTACTGAGGTTAAATCCCAGATCAAAAATGTGATGACAACACCGACCATAAAAGTATCGGTGGATGGCAAAAAGGTTCTTGAGATTGTAGATAAGCTCATGACCAATATCCTGCAGAGCGACAATATTGTCATGAACCTGTCGGATATTCGTTCTGTTGATGATTATACCTTTTCCCATAGTGTGAATGTTTGTATTTTCTCGTTGATTACCGGTGTTTCCATGGGGGTTAAGGGGGATAACCTAAAGGACTTGGGTGTCGGTGCTCTTTTGCATGATATTGGAAAGGTCAGAATAGATGAAGCCATTCTTCAGAAGCCTTCAAGTCTGACTGTCAGTGAATACGATGAGACGAGAAGACATACCGTCTACGGTTATGAGATTTTAAGAAATTCCAGGGATATCAATTCAACGGCCCATATTATTGCCCTTTACCATCATGAACGTATTGATGGCAGTGGTTATCCTTACAAGCTTAAAAATACTGATATTCCAATGCCGGCGCGCATTGTGGCTGTAGCAGATGTGTTTGATGCCTTGACTACTGACCGTGTTTATCGTAAAAAGATGCTTCCCAATGAAGTCGTGGATTACATGTGCTCACTTTCAAACAAGCATTTTGATAAATTAGTGCTTGATGCCTTTATTCGTCATGTGGCCCATTATCCCATCGGCACCGCAATTGTGCTTAATTCAGGGGAAAAGGGATTGGTTTCAAAGTATAATCCTGATTATCCCAGTCGTCCGGTTATCAGAGTTGTCATCGATGAGAATGGAAAAATGCTGTACAAGCATAAGGAAGTGGATCTATCAAGGAATCCAGAATACCGAATCATGGATATATGGGACATATGAAAAATGCGAGTGATCGGCAAGGTGCATTCCTTTTAGGAACGCACCTTTTATTCTGGGTCGAGGCATGTGGTGCATTCCTTTTAGGAACGCACCTTTATTTTTCGCCCACGTTCATGTACAATTAATTTGTAAGAATGGATTGTCGTTTTTTGGGGGTTAATGATGAAGTTTGAAGGTATTAAGATATCTGATTTGAAAACCGGCGAAACGATCAATGGTATTTATATTTTGAAAACCGTGGAGTTCAAAGTCTCTTCTAATAAAAAATCCTATCTTGATATGACGCTGTCCGATCAAACAGGTGATGTATCAGCCAAGTGGTGGGATGCCGGTGAGTCAGACTATAATGCCCTGATTTCCAATAAGCTCTATTATGTCAATGCTCGGGTGGATTTATGGAAGGATGCGCTCCAGCTGTCTCTCAATAAAATAAAGCTGGCTGATGAAGAGGATCAGAAGCTCATAGGCGAGTTTGTTCCCTCAGCTCCCTATACACCGGAGGAAATGCTTGAAGAAATCTATCTTTTTGCTGCAAAGATAAAAAATACGGAGATACGTTCGGTGGTCATGCAGCTTCTTGACGAGAAGGAAGAAAAACTGCTTTACTATCCTGCAGCCAAGAGTCTTCATCATGCCATCAGAAGCGGACTGCTATATCATATTGTTCGTATGCTCAGAACCGGAGAGGCGCTTTGTAGCGTATATCAGGGAGTTAATACCGACTTGGTCTTTGCTGGTGTCATTATTCACGACCTGGCCAAGATTGGGGAACTGGCCAGTAATGAGTTGGGCATTGCAGAATACTCTAAACAAGGACAGTTTTTGGGTCACATTATTATGGGGGTGGAAGAACTGGACCGTGCAGGCAGGCTTGTAGGCGCATCCGAGGAGGTCTTGTTATTGCTCAAGCATATGATTGTGAGCCACCATTATGAAGCCGAGTACGGGAGTCCTAAAAAGCCCTTATTCCTGGAGGCTGAGCTTTTGCATCATATCGACCTCATTGATGCACGCGTCTATGACTACCAGAACGCAACACGTCATGTAAAACCGGGACAATTTTCTGATCCGGTTTGGTCATTGGAACGAAGAAGTGTCTATAAAGTTGAACTAGAGGATTAATCTATCAGACATTACCCAGTGGTCCGCTGTCCTGACAACTTTAAAAGTTGTAGTGTGTCCCTGAAAATTGTATAATGAAAATGCGATTATCCCTAATGATGGCCGTAAGGAGTAACCATATGGTAAAAATCGTTAAAGTAGAAAATCAACGTCAGCTCAACACTTTTATTAAATTTCCTTTTGAGCTCTATAAAGATAGCCCGTACTGGGTACCGCCTCTGATCTCTGACGAAAAATTTACATTGGACCGAACAAAGAACCCTGCCTTTGAGTATAGTGATGCACGGTTATGGCTGGCCTATAAAGAGGGTAAGGTTGTGGGCCGAATTGCAGGCATCATCAACCATAGCTATATCAGTAAATGGGGTAAACGCTATGCGCGCTTTGGTTGGATTGATTTTATTGATGATTACGAGGTCTCCAAAGCGCTTTTTGATACAGTTGAAGCCTGGGCCAGGGAAAATGAGTTGGAGGGTGTCCACGGGCCTTTGGGATTCTGTGATTTAGATAAGGAAGGTATGCTCATTGAAGGCTTTGAGGAAATGGGTACCTTTATCACAATTTATAATTATCCCTATTATATGAAGCATATTGAGGCTTATGGCTACACTAAAGATGCAGAGTGGATTGAGATTGACATTACCATGCCTGAGAACGAGTCTGCCGGTAAAATTTCTGCATTGGCCCAAAAAGCCAAGGAGAAGTATGGGCTGGACGTAGTGCCGCTTACAAAAACTAAAGATTTGATCCCTTACATACCGGAGATTTTTGATCTTCTTAATAAAGGCTATGAGCATCTATACGGTGTTGTACCTATTACCGACAAGCAGGTTAAGAGCTATGTCAAGCAGTTTTTCTCCTTTGTGAATGTGGACTATATCAGCTTGGTAAAGAGCCAGGATGGTCAATTGGCTGGATTCGGCATCATTCTTCCTTCACTTTCACAGGCCGCGCAAAAAAGCAAGGGGCGCCTCTTTCCTCTGGGCTTTATTCAATTTTTAGAGGCCATCAAGAAAAATGATACACTGGATTTGTATCTGGTGGCCATAAAGCCCGAGCTGCGCTCAAAGGGCGTCCCCTATGTCATGTTGGACGCGTTGACCTCAACAGCCTTAAAAAATGGCATTGTCAGGGCGATTGCTTCCCCTGAGCTTGAAACCAATCATGCCGTTCATTCCATGTGGCGAAACTACCAAACGCGCATCCATCGCCGTAGAAGATGCTATCTCAAGCGTTTTGACGGGATAGTGAATGAGCCGGAGCCACTCAAAGCCGATTAAGTGCTAAGAAAAGCAAATATAAAGTGCTCATGGACCATAAAATATATAGGTCTCGACAAGGAGGTTGAATGATGGATAATATTTATGTCTATACCTGGCTTGGATTAATGCTTATTTTGATTGCCATTGAGGCTTTAACCGTCAGTCTCACCACTATTTGGCTTGCTACAGGTTCTTTAGTTGCCTTTATTCTTGCCCTTTTCAATGTACCCCTATGGATCCAGATCACTGTCTTTTTAGCTGTATCTGTAGTGCTCATCATTTTTACAAGGCCTGTTGCCGTCAAATACCTCAAGGTAGGGAGTCATAAAACCAATATTGATGCTCTGATTGGTGAAAAAGGTATTGTTGTCATGGATATTACGGAATTTTCCACAGGGCAAGTCAAATTGAAGGGACAGATTTGGAGTGCTGTAAGCAAAACCGGAACCCCCATCCCTACCAACACTGAAGTGGTGGTTGAAGCTATTGAGGGCGTTAAGCTTGTTGTAAGTGCGTCCGTAAAATAGCTTATTAATAAATTTAAAATATTGGAGGTAGTTTTTATGTGGGTCATTCTTTTTTTAGTAGCCGTGGTCGTTATTATTCTCATCAGTAATATTAAAGTAGTTCCGCAGGCACAAGCTTATATTGTTGAGCGGCTTGGAGCCTATAAGGAAACATGGT
>JAEYPI010000021.1 GCA_023410885.1 Bacillota bacterium | reverse complement strand
TAACCCTGAACTGAGTTGAATTATTTAGCCTTTGTGCGAACATCCTAGAAAATACCGGAGGTATATGCTGCACAATAACAATTCCTGGTATATCAGTCGGCAATAGCTTCAATAAATGGGACAGGGCCTCAGTACCTCCCGTGGAAGCCCCTATCGCTATTATCTTGTTGCCTGTATCAGCACTAGCTTTACCGGTGATCTTCAAAAAGGCCTGCTTCGTTTTATTATTGGATACATTGGCTATAGAAGCTATTTTAATTTTTAGAATCAGCTCGCTTATAAAAGCCTCCATGCTTTTTACAGACCTCATGTCCGGTTTGGTTACAAAGTCAACAGCCCCAGCATCCATAGCATTAAAAACGGCTTCGCTAACGGTACTAACAACAACCACCGGCAGTGGGTATTGGGGCATGAGTCTCCTTATGAACTCAATCCCGTTCATTTTAGGCATCTCTACATCGCAAGTCATAACGTCGGGCTCAAACGCTATAATTTTATCTCTTGCGTCAAAGGGATCAAAGGCGGTGGCCACAACGTCTATAAGAGGATCGGAGGACAGGCTTTTTGACAATATTTCTCTGAAAACCATAGAGTCATCAACAACTAAAACCCTTATTCTTTTCTCGTTATACATGCTATCTATTCCTTTCTGTAGACAGCGGGCATAATAGACTTGTATCGAGTCTCCTCATGGATAAGTGATTCTGAATGTCCGATAAATAGATATCCGCCATACTCCGTCATATCATAAAACTTGTTGACCAGTTCCCGTTTTGTCTGGGCGTCAAAATAGATCATCACATTTCTGCAGAAGATCACATGAAATTTCTTTTTAAAAGGGAATACCGGTTCCATCAGATTGAATTTTCTGTATATAACCCCATCCCTTATCTTCTCTACCAGGATGCTGTTTTGATTATTGAGTTTTTTGAAATAATTAAGCCGCCAGCTTGCGGGCAGTGCCGCAATTTCCTCATGACTATATATGCCTTTACGGGCTTCATCCAATACTTTGGTTGAGATATCAGTGGCCAGTACCTTTGTGTCCCATAGGATTTTCTCTTTGGCAAAGAATTCATCAATGATCATGGCGAGGGTATAGGGCTCCTCCCCCGTGGAACAACCGGCGCTCCATATTCTTAAATCCTTGTCCCTAATCCGACTTTTTAGAGGGGGAAGTACATTTTCTTTAAAATAGGCAAAATGGTCGGTTTCCCTCATAAAAAAGGTATGGTTGGTCGTAATTTTATTGATGAGTGTCGCTGCCGCATTTCCCGTTGTATCGTTAACAATGTAATCATAATACTCGGAAAAATTGCTAAAATTATTTTGTAGGAGTACATTATGGAGCCTACCCGTGACAAGGGCCTGCTTCTCTTCCTTCAAATGGATGCCATAATTGGATTTTATATAGTATGCCAACTTCTTGAATTCTTTATCTGTAATTGAAACCATAGGGAACCTCATACATTTTTTTAGCCCCCCCTTACCGCATTCAATGATTGTGAACAGGTCCAGGGAACTGGGATGCTTAAGCCTATTCACCATAAGCAAAGGAGGAAGCCTTAAGCCCCCTCCTTTAGCAGGTCTTATTGCAATTAGTACTTTCCGAACTCCTTATCGCTTAACGCAATTTTTTTCTCTTTGGTGGCAGAGGCTTCTGGGTAGCTATCATCCGCAGAATTCAAGCTATACCTACTCTTCTCGGACATGCTTTCAAGCATTTTAAGTACCTCTGGGCTTATTTCCTCAAGCCTGCTAGAGGCTCTATTGATTTTTTTCAGCTTGAATCTGCTAACCAATTCTCGCAGAAGTGAAGCCTGACTTGATAGCTCCTCACTGGCAGCTGCACTTTCCTCGGATGTTGCCGAGTTATTTTGTACAACCTGCGAAACCTGCATAATTCCCTGATTGATTTGTTCAATACCTAAAGCTTGTTCATTAGAGGCCACCGCAATATCACTCACCAGGATTGCTGCTTTTTCAATTTCAATAACGATTTTATTGAGAGCATCCGCAGTATCTTTTGCAATTCTTGTACCGCCCTCTACCTTCTTTATTGAACTTTCAATCATATCAGTTGTTTCTTTTGCCGCATTGGCAGAACGAGCTGCCAGGGTTCTGACTTCTTCCGCCACAACAGCAAAGCCTTTACCGTGCTGACCAGCTCTGGCTGCTTCTACAGCGGCGTTAAGGGCGAGGATATTCGTCTGAAAAGCGATATCATCAATGACCTTGATGATTTTGTAAATATTACTGGAGGATACGTTAATTTCATCCATAGCCTTCAGCATTTCTTTCATTTGAGCGTTACCCTGAGTAGCATCTGTTCTGGCATTTTCCGCTAGTTCATTGGCTTGATTGGCATTATTGGCATTGAGCTTAGTCTGTGAAGATATTTCTTCAAGTGAAGCCGTCAGCTCTTCGATTGAGCTGGCCTGTTCAGTCGCTCCCTGTGAAAGCGCTATACTGGAATCCGATACCTGTTTTGAACCCGAGGCTACCTGTTCTGAAGCGGATGAAATATTCGTTATCAAGTCATTCAATTTCTCTACTAATTCTGATAACTTTTTGCCAAGAAGGTCGTTTTCTGATCTAATATCCACCTCAACCGTCATATCCCCTGCGGCCATTCTCTCAGCCACCAGCGCCTGTTCCCGCGTACTTTCAATCACTCTTTTGAAAGACTTTGCAAGGCTTCCTACCTCATCCTTGGTATTAACCTCAATATTGGCATTAACATCACCCAGGGCCAGCTTATCGGCAACTGCAACCATTTTATTGATAGGCTTGCTTATCATACTAGATATCCCAATGCCTAAGAATATTGAAATGGCGACGCCTATTACTATCACAACTAGCATTGATACAGTGGCGCTTTGTGTCAGCTCGTTATTACTGTCTGCTCTCTCATCGGCCTGAGCAGCATTCAGTTTCATCAGTTGCATAAAATTTTCCCGCAATAAATCACCCGTCTCCTGCGAATCGACCATAATGATACGCATTGCACCATCATTTTGACCGGCTTCTACATATTGAGCAACCTGATTCATATAGCCTTGATATTCTGCCCATGAAACGTTTAAACTCTCAAACAAAGTGTTACCATCTTCAGATTCTATTGTCCCTTTATATTTCAATAAAAGATCGCTGATTGAATTAGATAGATCACCCAATTCACCAGCTTGTTCTTGTATTTCTGCATCAGTCTCAAGAGTCGTTAAATGAAGCGCATTATACCTGAGTCGTTGGAAACTGGAGGAAGCATCTCCAATGTAGGCCAGTCCTAATGTATTCTTTTCAAAAAGGAGAGTATCGGCTTCATTAATACTAAAAATATTAAATAACCCAATTACACCTACAACAACCGAGATGATTGCTACAAGGAGAAATCCAATAATCAGCTTGACAGAGATTTTTAAGTC
>JAEYPI010000257.1 GCA_023410885.1 Bacillota bacterium | reverse complement strand
CAAAGAACACGGTTAAAATCTCACCAATATTGGTGCCCAGCAAGAAGCCTACAACTTTCTTAATATTGGCATATATGCCACGGCCCTCACGAACAGCATCTACAATGGTGGCGAAATTATCGTCGGTTAGGGTCATATCTGCCGCGCCCTTGGCCACATCGGTACCTGTAATACCCATGGCACAACCGATGTCTGCAGCTTTTAGCGCAGGCGCATCGTTAACACCGTCGCCGGTCATGGAAACAACCTGGCCCTTTCGCTGCCATGCACGAACAATGCGTATTTTGTTTTCGGGAGAAACACGGGCATAAACCGATATCCTTTCAATTCGCTCATCAAATTCAGAATCGGCCATAGCATCCAGTTCAACGCCTGTAATGGCTTCATCGCCTTCACGTAAGATACCCAGCTCCTTAGCAATGGCAGAGGCAGTTATGACATGGTCACCGGTGATCATGACAGGCTTTATTCCAGCCTTGCGACAAACTGCTACCGCCTCTTTGGCTTCTGGACGGGGCGGGTCAATCATGCCTACAAGCCCGATGAATATAAGATCTTTTTCCAATTCTTCTATGGAAAGCTCCGCAGGAACAGCATCAATTTCCTTATAGGCTACTGCAAGCACACGTAAAGCATTTTCGCTCATTTCCGCATTCACTTTGGAGGCAGCCTCAATATCGCCCTTAATGCATTTGGCCGAAAGCACATCAAAGGCACCCTTTACGATCACTATATGCTTATCATCAATTTTATTAATGGTTGTCATTAATTTACGATCGGAGTCGAAAGGAATTTCACCAAGACGGGGATATTTGTTGTTTAAATCCTCTTTGGGCATGCCATTTTTATGGGCTGCCAGGACGATTGAGGTTTCGGTAGGATCACCAATATGCTGCTCCTTATCACCATCAAAAAGAACTGAGCCATTGCTGCAAAGGGTACCATACATGAGCAGCCGTTTTACAGCGTCGGAATTTTTAGCGGTTATGTCCTCAACTCCGGCAATCCCGTCAACATAAGCCTTTACAAGAGTCATGCGGTTTTGTGTGAGTGTTCCTGTTTTATCCGAACATATAACCGATGCGCTACCCAAGGTTTCAACCGCAGGAAGCCTGCGTATAATAGCGTTTTTCTTAACCATTCTTTGTACGCCAATGGAGAGCACGATGGTAACGATGGCAGGAAGTCCCTCTGGAATAGCGGAAACTGCAAGTGAAACGGAAATCATGAAGATTTCAATAATGGGCATGCCTTCAATTAAGCCAACAGCAAAAATAACAGCACAGGCTGCCAACGCAACAATGCCCAGATATTTGCCGAGGGTTGACAGCTTTTTCTGTAGGGGTGTCTGGCTGTCCTCTTCACTTTCAAGCAGATTGGCGATTTTACCCATTTCGGTATCCATTGCGGTAGCCGTGACCACAGCAATTGCTGTTCCATAGGTTATACCACAGCCGGAAAACACCATGTTTGCTCGATCACCAATAGGAGCGGTCTCGCTTATCTCTACACGAGCATCCTTTTCCGAGGGAACAGATTCACCGGTTAAGGCGGACTCTTCAGATTTAAGACTTGATGAATGGATAAGCCTGGCGTCTGCAGGAACAAAATCACCTGCTTCAAGGCGGATAATATCACCGGGAACAAGCTCAGATGCATTGATAACCTGCTCGCTTCCACCTCGTATCACCCTTGCATGGGGTGCAGTCATATTTTTCAAAGCCTCCAGGGCTTTTTCGGCCTTACTCTCCTGCAAAACGCCCATGATGGCATTCATAACAACGATAAGCAGAATAAGTACAGGCTCAAAAAACTCTTTCGTGTTGCCTTCAATTATGGCAACTGCGAAGGAAATGACGGCCGCGGCTATCAGTATAAGGATCATAACATCCTTAAACTGGTCAAAGAAACGCTGTAGATTAGTCTTTCTCTTTTTCTCACGCAGCTTGTTCTCGCCATACTGCTGCTGCTTTTCCGAAACCTGCTTCATTGTCAGGCCGGTATTTGTGTTTGTACCAAGCTCACTGATAATATCATCCAATTTCTGATTGTGGGCTATCAAAGCAATTCCTCCTATAATTTTAATGGTTTTAGTATAACGCACAATGAAGAATACCGCATTGGGTAAATTCATAGTTGTGTCTAATTTTTACCCGTATCCTCAAAAGTGTTACTTTTTTGGACAAAAAACGTTTATTGTCCCATAAAGGGAATATTGAAATTAGCTTAACATTATATATACTTATTTATGTACAGCTTTATTATTGCCATGGTCAGTCAAAAACTTCTAGAAATACATCCGCATCATTTATATAAGCATTATGTAAGCTGTAAGAAAGGTAGTGACAACTCATGCCGGATTCGGGAATAACAAAAAAGGCATTGGCCGAGGCCCTGAAAACTCTTATGGCTGAGACTGCCTTCTCAAAAATAACCGTAGGCGATATCTGCGACAGATGCCAGATGAACCGTAAAAGCTTTTACTATCATTTCAGGGACAAATATGATCTTGTAAACTGGATATACTACACCGAATTTGTTGAAACCATACATGGTAAAAGCTATGAGGGAGGCTGGGATCTCTTTGAGGATATCTGCCGTTATTTATATAGCAACAGGAGCTTCTATGTAAAAGCGCTTGAAATATCCGGACAAAATTCATTCAGGAAATACTTCAGCGAGGTTTTGGAGCCCATTATCATGACCTATCTTGAAGAAGACTTTCCTGCTGATAAAGACCGGTCGTTTTTTGCCGGATTTTTTACCGACGCTTTTCTTATATCCATTGAAAAATGGTTAGCCAGAGATTCCTCGATGCCTCCCAAGGAATATGTGGCACTGCTTAAGAAGGCGGCCAGTGGTGTTACTTCTATGAACCTTTCCCGTGCATCAGATTAGGTTTTTCCTTTCAGATTGTGTCTGCCGAGGATATCCGAAAGCGTTGTGCTTAGTATGCTTTGGTCTGTTTTCTGCTCATAATACTCCTCACAGGCTGTAATGGTGCCATCGGAAGCTATTCCCATAAAGCACGAATCATCGGAGATGATCTTATCGATAAACAGGTTGTCGGTATAGTAGTTTATAACAAATACCGGTGCTGTTTGACGACTTCGGACATCCATAATGTACCCATTGACATCCCGGCACAAAGCCTTGGGACAATCCGGCGTAGAAAAAGCAAATGCAAATACACAGCCGAAATCCGCCATTTCACTTGTCCATTTTCCTGAACAAATTTGCTCTGCGTCCTCAGAATCTGCATAATAGCGATGTGCGCCCCACAAGCATCGATTCTTTTTAAGCGCGTCTATGGCATCGGCAAACCCCTTGCCCTCTGAATGGACAGAGATCATGACATTTTTTATTACCATCAATTCCTTTGCTGTTTTTTCAAGAAGCACCGAGGGCTCCATATAAACAACAAAAGCACAATGGGGTTCGTCTTTTATGATGGTACACAGCTCCGGCAAAAAAGCTACATTGGCCTTGATATCAAACAAGTAGGAGAAAATCCCCTCTTCTTTTCCTTGGGTTATAACCCCTTGAATGATCTCTTTGGAAAGGACGCCAGGAGCTTCATTTGCATGAATGGTAATGGCCCAGGGAATATTGTAGCCACACTGGGCCTCTTTCTTCCGAATGATCTCCGATCCCAGTGTCAGACTGTTGTATCCTATATTAACGCCAAAGGCTTTAAGCTTGGCTCTGTCGGTCCCAAATACCATAGTTTTGGCCAGTGCATAGTAATGGCTGTCTTCGTCTTCTAGAACCGCCATGGCTGTTTCAAAAAAGCTTTTTTGAAATTTGCCCTTGGCGAAATTGAAGCCTAAATCCACCAAATTACGAATACTGCGCTCCGGATTGTTCTCTATATCATCAAGGGTTTTATTAATGGCGGTTTCTATCATTATTTTTGTTATACTTGATCTATCCACCCCACATACCTCCTTGCTGCTATCCTAATATTGCACAATATATTTTTGATTACTCCTACTTTTTATGCAATCTCAATATGATTATAGCCAAAGCATGAATCCGGGTATATGGACAAAAACATAGAGCTGTCCTAAAAAGTAACAGAATCCGTATATGTCCCAGATTTTCTCACATCCTAATTTCAATCCAAAGCTTTAAAAATACTGCCATCATTGAGGTAACTTGTGATAAGATGAGTTTATGACGAGGAAGTGGAAGGTGGACCATGAAGTTTGAAAAAATGCTAAGGGAAATATTGGATAAGGATATTTTGAATTCCTATGCCGATTCAGATTTGGTTGAGAGCTTAAAGGGATTTGTTTTGCAACAGCAGCTCTACAGCGCCGCAATAAAGGAAATCCGCACAAAGCTTGAAATACTCGATGAGGAATTCCAAGCCAGATTCGACCACAATCCCATACACCATATGGAGTACCGACTGAAATCGCCCGACAGCATTGTCCATAAATTGCGTAAAAAAAATCTAGACATAAGTCTGGCATCCATTCGTGACTATTTGACCGACGTGGCCGGCGTGCGCGTCATATGCAACTATATCGATGATATTTACCTTATTGCCAAGCTACTAATAGGGCAGGACGATCTCATCCTTGTTGAAGAACGGGACTATATTAAAAATCCCAAAAGTAATGGCTATCGAAGCCTTCATCTCATTGTAAAAGTGCCTATTTTCTTGGCTGATAAGAAGGAGTACGTATCGGTTGAGATACAAATCCGAACCATTGCAATGGATTTTTGGGCGAGCCTGGAGCATCAGCTAAAGTATAAATCCCAAGCGGAAGTATCCGATGACCTTCATCAACGGTTGAAGGATTGTGCTCATTCTATCACACAAATTGATAATGAGATGCAGGCTATATATAAAGAATTACAGCAAAAGTCCTAGGCCTTATTTCTCAAGGAATAACTATATCATCAAACCCCGGATCAGCCTCAGGATCTATATCCTCCGATATATCAATACCTTCTATGGCCTTAAACAGCTCTTCAATTTCTTCATCGGAGATGGAATTAAAATATTCCTCAAGCTCCTCATCGTTTGTGATAACCTGAATGGATTCGTCGGTTTGCTGGGGATCGTTAGTGGTTATGCCTCCTTGAGTGGTTTGACCAGTCCCCCCATTGGGTTGAGCAGAAGGGCTTGAGGTGGCTGTTATAACCTCTTTAGGGATATTGAGATCGGTATTCTTATCATTATCAGAACAGGCGGGTGTCAATAAGATACCCGCCAAAGCTAATAGAGCAA
>JAEYPI010000113.1 GCA_023410885.1 Bacillota bacterium | reverse complement strand
GGCCAACCCGTGCCGAGATCAGTGATGTAGCCAACGCTATTTATGATGGCACCAGTGCTATCATGCTGTCGGGTGAGACCTCCATCGGAAAATATCCTCTTGAAAGCGTTCGTACCATGGCCAAGATTGCTGTAAGTACAGAATCGTCGATTCACTATAAGAAGCGCTTTAGACTAATGGAGCTCGAAGAATCCATAACCAATGTGACCAATGCTATTAGTCATGCGACTTGTACAACAGCCCATGATCTGGATGCTGCCGCTATTATAACCGTTACCGAGACGGGTAGCACGGCCCGCATGATTTCCAAATATCGCCCTGAATGCCCCATCATTGGATGTGCAGCTAAAGAGAAGGTCTATCGCCAATTGGCCATGTCCTGGGGAGTCCTTCCCGTTCTGTTTGATGAGAAGCAGACCAGTGATGAGCTTTTTGAGCATGCTGTTGAAAAAGCCCTGGAAACCGGTATCGTCAAATGCGGTGATCTGGTTGTTTTGACGGCTGGAATGCCCCTTGGTATCCCCGGTATGACCAATATTTTGAGGGTTCATATTGTTGGGAATATTCTGACAAGAGGGATTGGTGTTACTCAAAAGACTGCAGTGGGCACTCTCTGCGTTTGCAAAAACGAAGACGAGGCACTACAAATCTTCAATGGTGGAGAAATACTTGTCATACCCGAAACCAGCAATAAGTTGATGAGCCTTCTACGTAGGGCCAAGGGCATCATTACTGAGAAGGGAAACCTTACCTCCCATGCAGCCATTGTGGGTCTAAGCCTTGACATCCCGGTTATTTGCGGGGCGGAGCATGCCACAGATGTGTTAAGAAGCGGGACAACCGTTACTATGGACGCTGCTACGGGTATGGTCTATACAGGAGTAAAGGAAGGTTAATTTGTGAGATATTCAATAATCTCGAAAAGGCTCTTTCCTTTAATACCGGAGCGAATATAATCAATTTCTTCACGTACAATCTCGTTCAGGGCTTTTTGTCCCAGAACCTCGACAGGAGCAAGATCATCGGTTAAGATGAGGCTTGCTTCTTTCATTTCTACAAGGTTATCACCGATATAGCGTGAGATATTGTATAAATCGTGTTCCTTAGGAATGAGTGCCTCTGTATTGCGTTTGTAATTCTCTAGGATATCCTGATCATCACTGATAAACAGCAGGGAGTTGGTCACTACATCCAAATCAGCCCGGTAAACTTTATTAAAAACACTTTTAACGGTATTTGCAAGATATTCGGGAACACCTGTAAAGCTTCCAGATTTCATATTAACATTGACAATGAGGATTCCACCGGGCTTCAAATGACCTTTGACAATCTTGAAAAATTCCTGGGTGGACATATGAAAAGGAACAGTAATGTCTTGATAAGCATCGGCCAGGATGATGTCATATTGCCTGGCATCAGGTGTGGAGAAAAAGCTCCGGCCGTCGTTGATAAATACATTGGCCTCGTCTTCTTTAAGATTAAAATATTGAGTAGCGAGCTCGGCAATCTTTCCGTCTATCTCCACTGCATCGGTTGAGGCAGTGGGTATATATTTTTTGAGTTGTTTGGGAAAAGTGCCTGTGCCGAGGCCCAGCACCAAAACATCCAGTTTTTTGTCGTTGGACATGTCCTTTAAAAAATAGGGGGCCATCAGGGCATACTCATAATAATAGCCTGACAGAGAACCGTCCTTCATATAGATGGATTGAACACCAAAGGCCACATTGGTTGAAAGAATGACCGAATCCTCTGTTTCTTCAACCTGAAGGTAATTGTAGAGGGATTCGCCTTCATAAACAAGGCCTGTTTTCCAAAAAGCGTAGGAATTTGTAAAGGGCATGAACAGAAAAACAAGGAGCACAGCAGCGGTTATGGTGTTGCGAAGGGCATTTTTTCGGGTGAACAGGAAATAGAGCGCGCAGACGATATTTAAAAGCAGGGCGAATAAGAAAAAGGTTTTGCCTGTCCCGATTAAAGGAATTGTGAAAAAGGTTGGGACAAAGGTACCGATAATGCTGCCTATTGTTCCAAAAGCATAGATTTGACCGACAACTCGTCCGCTGTTATCCATGTCCTTGATACCGAGCTTGGCTAAGTAGGGGGAAACCATACCAAGGAGTGTCATGGGGAGAGAGAATATGACAAGGCAGGAAAGGGCCGAGCCTGTCAGAACAAGCTGTCCACCGGGAAGGAAAAGCATGAGTAAGCCTGTAACAAGAGCGATTATGTATTTGCCCACAAAGGGAATAAGTGCAATCCAAACCGAAGCGATCCAGATGTAGAAATAGAGGCGGCTCAGACTCTTGTGCTTGTCTGCGCTTCGACCTCCCAGTACATTACCGATGCTCATACAAATCATAATAAGCCCGATAATGATTGTCCAGACAATTTGTGAGGAACTGAAATACGGGGCCAGGAGTCTTGAACAGGAGAGCTCCACCGCCATGACCGTCATGCCCGATAGGAACGAGGTAATGTAAAGAATGAGGTTGTTCTTCTTCATTGCTTTAATTCTCCTATAACATAATAGCACTATACCTTTTATATTATCTTATCATTTATTGCTTTTCTTGTAAAAAGACGTTTGGTTTTTCTTATTAGAAATTACTCCATTTTCATTCGCTATTGGGGTCGATTCTCGTCGAGATAGAGTACCATGGTCGATCTTTCCGGAACTGTGACATAGATACCTGTGAAGGTACTTAAGGTGGCCAGTCCGGCATGGTTATCGTCTACCACGACATGCCAGCATCCTTTTTGGGGAAGTGCTACGGTTTCCGGTGAAACACCGGCATTATAGGCTACAAAGATCGTCTCCCAGGAGTCATTGTTGGCGTGATTGTTCAGGGAGAAGGAGATTACCCAGTCATTATTGAGGTAAAAGGTTATATTTCGCCGAATTTCCTCAGCAAGCACCATTCTAAAAGCAGGATGAGCCTTTCTGAGGGTAATAAGGCCTTTATGATAAGAAAAGACTTGATGATATTTCATCTTTAAAGACCAATCCATTTGGTTAATGTCATCTAAGGATTTATAGGAGTTATGTTCCCCCTTTTTTGAGCGCATCATATCGGTTCCCAGCATGAAGAAGGGAATGCCTTGTGAGGTTAGGACAATGGCTGCAGCCAGATTGACAAGCCTTGTAAAATCGGCCTCGGTCAAATCAGGACGGCTGGCCAAGAGCTTGTCATAAAGTGTAAGATTGTCGTGAGCTGCGGTATAATTGACACAATGCCAGGCATAGCTGGCCCAGGCAAAGCCTGAATAATTAACCCTGGTGTAGTCAACCCCGTGGTGGTACACAGCACCTACCACCCCAAATTTAACGCTTTCTTTGGCATGGTTATTCCCTGAAATAAAGCCGATTTCCTTTGAATGAAAGGCATCCCCTTTAATGGCATCCCGGGTATTGTCATTAAAGAAGCCAATCTTGTTGAGCTTGGGGGCATTGGTTTTGGAGACGGCATCGCTGCTGTTCAACAAGGAATTTCCCCCAGTCCAGCCCTCACCATACAGCAGAATGGAAGGACTAATGCAATCCAGCTCCAAACGGAGCTCATTCATTGTTTCAATATCGTGGAGGCCCATCAGATCAAATCTGAAACCATCTATTTTATATTCATTGACCCAGCGCTTTACAGAATCAATTATAAATCGCCTTACCATGGCCCGCTCAGATGCGGTTTCATTTCCACAGCCTGAGCCATTGGAATAGCTTCCGAAACGATCTGACCGGTAGTAATAGCCTGGTACCAGCTTATCAAAATCAGATTCAACCGTTTTGTAGGTATGATTGTATACCACGTCCATAACCACGCCCAAACCTGTACTTTTAATGGCCTTAATCATTTCCTTCAGCTCTATGACACGTTTATAACCATCATGGGCATCACTGGCGTAGGAGCCCTCTGGCACATTGAAATTGGTGGGGTCATACCCCCAATTATATTGGTTCTCCAGGGGTTTGCTTTCATCGATTGTAAAAAAATCAAAGACTGGCATCAGATGAATATGGGTCACTCCCAATTCCATAAAATGAGAAAGCCCTGTAGGAAGATTTTCCATAGAGCGTGTATCTTTTTCTGCGAGTCCCAGGAATTTACCGCGATGGGTCACACCGGAGCTTTCATGGATGGTAGCGTCTCTGACGCTCACCTCGTAGAGGATCGCATCGGTAGGGCTTTCAAGATAAAAGGGGGTAAGTACGTCCCAACCTTGCGGATTAGTCCGACTTATATCCACAACCATGCTTCTTCTTCCGTTCACCCCTGAGGAACGGGCATAGGGGTCTGCAGCTTCAAAGGTCTTATTCATAACCATGATGGTATAGGTATAATAAACACCGGAGAGATCGCCGGGGGCGCGGATAGTCCAAACGCCTTTTTCTTCACGCTTCATTTCAAATACTTCCCGGAGACATGGGCCTGAGCCTCGGTCATAGAGATTCAAGAACATACTGGAGGCTATGGGCGCCCATACCTTGAAGATAGTTGCATCCGGTGTCCATGTGGCACCCAAATCATCGCCTTCATAGGTGAGAAGCTGTTCAAACTCCGGGGTGTCATAAATCACGCCATAGGCCACTGAGGCCATACGGTAGCCCGGTTTGTAAAGCATATAGGTGCTTCCTGGTTCCATGTCCTGCTCCAGGGAGATAATAAACTCTCTGGAGCCGCGTGTGGGCGTCACATGGCGAACAGGCAAATTCAGCCCGTTTTCAAAAACACAAAAGGGTTCTTCCTCATGGCTTTGCTTGCACGGAGCCTGAAGGCGGACAAAGATTTCTCTGAAGTTTTCAAATATGGCTGTTTGGAAGCCGGGGGAGAGGCTTAGATCGTCTTCTGATGTATATACATCGGCGGTATCCTGTACCAGGTAAATATCCTCGGAGGCTGTCCGGGCTCTGTCAGAAAGGGTGAAATACCTGTCAATATAAAGATCGCGCTCGTGCCAGCTGCCTCTTCGGACAATAACACCAACTTCGTTCTCTATAAAGGAGGAAACATCTATCTCTGCTATTTTAGCGGCCTTATTAACATCTCCGTTCAAATACCTTTGGTAGTGAAACATATGGGCTGAGCCCTCGCGGCCCTTTTCCCAAACCCAGAGATCCCATCCCGTATAGTCCTGGTCGTAACGATAGTAATGAATTCTAAGCATGCTTTTCCTCCCGTAAACGGTCCCATGCATTATTCTTTACCCATAAAAGGGTGTGATCATACAAACAGTCTGTAATTGGTCATTCTATTGCTACCTATTGGTTATCATTTTATCTGTGAAGGCCAGTATTATGCAACCTAAATCATGATAATGATTCATATGTTTTAAAGTCAATGGATGGGGTTTTAAAACAGACCCAGTACATGGTTTTTTCATCCGGGGGAATGCTAAAGGGTGACTCCAGCATGAAAGGACGAAAATGTCATGAAAAGCATAAGGAAATTGGCGCTCTTTTTGACCATCATAATGGTAAGCCTATCCGGCTGTTCTGCTTCACCCGGTGATTATTCAAGCCCTCCCACGCCTACGGAAACCCAGGAGACTGAGACTCCCAAATCGATCATTGTCAGTATTTTTCAATTCAAAGCTGAGTATGAGGAGGCTTTTGAGGAGGTTGCACAAAGCTTCTCAAAGGATCATAAGGATATAGGCCTCGATATTGAGACGGTCGGCGGAGGACAGGATTATAATGCCGCTTTAAGGGCTAAATTCAATTCAGGTGAGGGGCCAACTCTATTTAATGTCAGTGGTCCTCAGGATATCGTGGACTGGAAGTCAAAGCTTGCCGATGTGTCGGATGCGAAAATTGTTAAAAGCACAATAGAAGGCTTTTTAGATGCTGTTACCTTCGAGGGGAAGGTTTATGGTCTTCCCTATTATATAGAGGGATATGGTCTTATTTACAATAAAGAAATCTTTAATAAGGCCCAGATTGACCCTGCTACCATTAATTCCTTCAGTGCTCTTGAAGATACGGCTGAAAAACTTGATGAGCAAAAAAAAGAACTGGGAATTGATGCGGTATTCGCTTTCCCTGCCAAGGAAACAGGAGTAACGGGACTCCAGCTTTCCAATCTCTTTATTTCCCCGGAGTTTGAGGGTGATGTTCAAAAGACTTTTCAAGCTAAAACGATAGCCTTCAAATACTCGGATGCTTTTAAGCAGATGGTGGATCTACAGAATAAATACTCGGTTCAACCTGCTGCCGGTCTGGACTACAGTGCCCAGGTCGAAAAGCTGTTCTCTGAGGGTAAGGTCGCCATGATTCAACAGGGGAATTGGGTTTATTCCGATATTGAGGCTGTTGACAAAGAATTGGCACAAAAAAATATAGGCATGCTACCCTATCCTGTTGCTGGTTATAAAGAAGACGCTAACCCTGTCGGCGTACCCCTTTATTGGGTTGTTAATAACTCTAAATCTCAGGAAGCTCAGAAGGCGGCCAAGGATTTTATTGATTGGTTGTATCTCTCAGAGGAAGGGAAAAAGGTAATAACTGATAAATTTAAGTTTATTCCGGCCTATAATGGCTTTGCGGCCGATGCCATCACTGATCCCTTGTCAAAGGATATTTTGACTCAGGTCAGTGGAGGAAGAACGATCAACTGGGTATTTCAGGGTTATCCGGCCAATTGGGGGATGGATAAGCTGGGGACCGATATCAAACGCTACGTGGAAGGACAGCTTTCCTGGGAGCAGCTCATCAAAAACGCAAAAGCCTCCTGGGCTGATGCAAGAAAGTAAAAAAAAGAGGTGTGTTCAAGGAACACACCACAAGACTCGACCCGAAAAAAGAGGTGTGTTCAAGGAACACACCACAAGACTCGACCCGAAAAAAGAGGTGTGTTCGAGGAGCACACCACAAGACTCGACCCGTAAAACAGGGACAAGGCTCATCACCTTGTCCCAATCTTTGTAGTTGTATTAAGCGTTTAATCTCTTTTCGAGAGCAGCGAGCTGGTTCTGAAGTTCCTTGGGGAGACGTGGGCCGTAGGTCTTGTAGTGTTCCTTGATGGACTCTACTTCTCTTACCCATTCTTCCTTCTTAACCTTGAGGAGCTCAGCCATATCAGCTTCGCTGACATCCAGACCGGTTGTATCGATAGCATTAACGGTAGGCATATAACCAATTTCTGTCTTAACAGCATCGGCCTTGCCGGAAACTCTTTCGAAGATCCACTTAAGAACGCGGCTGTTCTCGCCGTAACCGGGCCAGAGCCATTTGCCGTTTTCATCTTTACGGAACCAGTTAACATAGAAAATCTTAGGAAGCTTATCAGCATCGGTCTTTGTTCCGATATCCAGCCAGTGTTGCAGATAGTCGTTTACATTGTAACCGATGAAAGGCAGCATAGCAAAAGGATCGCGGCGAACCTGACCGATTTTGTCGGAAATAGCGGCAGCAGTCAGCTCAGAACCCATGATGGAGCCAAGGAATACACCGTGATTCCAGTCAAAGCTTTCATGAACCAGAGGAATGGTGCTGGGACGACGTCCGCCAATGAGGATAGCGGAGATGGGTACGCCTGCAGGATCTTCCCATTCAGCAGCAATAGCGGGGCACTGACTTGCAGGTGCTGTGAAACGTGCATTGGCATGAGCAGCAGGGTCCTTGGAATCAGGAGTCCAATCC
>JAEYPI010000229.1 GCA_023410885.1 Bacillota bacterium | reverse complement strand
GTATGGAACAACTCTCCATGGGCATGAGCAGTGATTTTAACGTTGCTGTGGAAGAAGGAGCCACAATCGTCCGAATCGGAAGTGCTCTCTTTGGAGAAAGAATCTATTAGCCCAAAAGGCAAAGGTTTATTTTACGAATGAAAACTGGAGGAAGATACTATGGCTAAATTGTTTGAGAAAGTTCTTGACTTTGTGGGTTGGGAATCCAATGTGGAAGGCGAGGATGAAATGTACGAGGAAGAAAGTGTGGAAAGTGCACCTTCCAGAAATGATCGTTACGCATCCCAAAAGAAAAATCCCCAGGGCAAGGTTTTGAACATGAATAACAACAATAATCTCAAAGTTGTCATTCTTGCCCCTCAAAACATTCTCGAAGCCCGTGAGCTTTGTGATCATCTCAAATCTAACAAGCCTGTCATTATGAATGTCGAAGGTGTTGACACCCCTGTCGCACAAAGAATGGTTGATTTTTTAAGTGGTGCCGTCTATTGCCTGGATGGGGACATTCAGAAGATTTCAAGTGGAATATTCCTTGCTACCCCTGCTTGTATTGAAATTACCGGTGATTTAAAGGATGAAATGCGGAATAAAGGCGTTTTTTCTTGGGTAAAATAAGCGGAGGATTGTGGCGAGCTTGTTCAAAGCTTGTTACTTCGTAAATAAGATTCAGGCTTTCATAATTGCCCTTCGTGCTGTTATTAACGTCATGGAGGTTGTGCTCATCATTAGGGTGCTTTGTGAGTTCAAGGCTATACGCAGGGATACAAGGGCCTTTCAATTTCTGCTTTTTATCTCGGAACCCCTTTTAAATCCTGTACGCAAAATACTGATGAAGCAAACAAAAGAAAAAAGCCTGAAATTTGATATATCTCCTTTTGTTGTTATTATTTTGCTTTACATGCTCAATACATTATTAAAGAGCGTTATTTCTTAATTATTATTGAGTTGATTTTCTTCTTACATATCACTCAAGATGGCTGCACACTCAGATGACTAACGGTCTTGAGTTAATCGTAAGTATTCGACAGAATGAGGCGTGACGGATCACACCTTTGCCGAATAAAAAACGGGGGAATCGTAATGAATTTTGTACCCAATGACCTTCAGAACATTGTGTTTAAGAAGTCCCTTTTGGGCTATCATTCTTATCAAGTAGAGGATGTACTTGATAAGGTTGTTGAAGATTTAACTGAGCTCATAAAGGAAAATGCAAGATTGAAAGAAAAGCTTGAGGACACTCAGGATAAGCTTAAATATTATAAAGGTATCGAAAGCTCTTTACAAAACAGCCTGCTTATCGCACAACAAACAAGCGATGACGTTGTTGCCAATGCAAGAAAAAGTGCAGAGAACATCCAAAAAGAAGCCGACCTTAGAGCCAAACAGATTTTGGAAGAGGCCCACCGGGAGGTATTGGGGGTTCGCTTTGAGCATGAGCGTGTCAAGCGCGACGTAGAGGGCTATAAAGCAAAGATTGAAAGTATTATACGCTCTCAGCTTAAAGCATTGCAGAATTTAGATGAGCGGGACGATTCAGATAGTAAGGCTGTGTAGTTTTTGGGAAGCGTTAGTGCAAGATGATGATTATCCAGCTTTAATAAGAATATGATCAAGCCTATTTGTATTAGCACTCTTGCATGAGGGTGCTAATTTTTATTAATGTGAGGAACGAATTTTCGAGGCTTGAGGTACGTTCCTTTGAACGTACCTCTTGCTTATGGGTCTAGTCATGTGGTACGTTCCTTTGAACGTACCTCTACTCTTGACATTCTTTGACCTTGAGTTTATCATATCGATAGAATGTCTTTATGGGAGGTTTTTTACCAATGGTAAACGAAAAAGGAAATATTTCAATTCACACCGAAAATATTTTTCCCATTATCAAAAAGTGGCTGTATTCAGAAAAGGACATCTTCCTGAGGGAATTGTTATCTAATGCTTCAGATGCAATAAGCAAGCTTAAAAAGCTATCCGATATAGGCGAGGCTGTTCTTCCCGAGGGTTATAAGCCCAGAATTGAAGTCCGTGTTAATAAAGAAAAAGGGACTATTGCCATCTCAGATAATGGCATTGGCATGACCGATGAAGAAGTAAAGAAGTATATTAACCAGATTGCTTTTTCAGGGGCAAAGGATTTTATTGAAAAGTATAAGGATAAGACGGACGATCAGCAGATTATCGGCCACTTTGGTTTGGGCTTCTATTCTGCATTTATGGTCAGTGAAAAAGTGACCATTAACACGCTCTCTTTCCGTGAAGGAGAGAAAGCTGTTCTATGGGAAAGCACAGGCGATACCGAATATACCATGGGTGATTCGGATAAAGAAACGATGGGTACGGTTGTGACCCTTTACCTGGCACAGGACTCCAAGGAATTTTTGGATGCTTGGAAGGTCCGCGAGGTCTTAAAGAAGTACTTCGCCTTTTTACAATATGAAATCTATCTCATTGACGAGAATGAGAAGAAGGATGATAAGAAGGACGAGACAAAGGAAACTGAAGAAAAGCCGCTTAACAACACTCATCCTCTGTGGTTGAAAAATCCGAGAGAATGCACTGATGAAGAATACAAGAGCTTCTATCACGAAGTATTCCAGGATTTTAATGATCCTCTATTCTGGATTCATATTAATATGGACTATCCCTTTAATATGAAGGGCATCATCTATTTCCCCAAGCTCAAGCATGAATTTGAGACCATGGAAGGGAAGATCAAGCTCTTCTACAATCAGGTCTTCGTGGCTGATAATATTAAAGAGGTTATCCCGGAATTCCTGCTGCTTTTAAAAGGTTGCCTGGATTGTCCGGACCTCCCTCTTAATGTGTCCAGAAGCTTCTTACAGAATGAAGGCTATGTAGACAAGATATCCGCCCATATTACAAAGAAGGTGGCGGACAAGCTCCAGCTCCTGTTTAAGAAGGAGCGTGAAAGCTATGAAAAGTACTGGGAGGACATCAATCCCTTTGTTAAATACGGCTGCATGAGGGAGCCCAAGTTCTTTGAAAAGGTCAAGGATATCCTGATTTACAAGACCATTAACGGCAAATTCCTTACCCTGCCGGAGTATCTGGAACAGAATGGGGACACTGAGAAGACGGCCTATTATGTCAATGATGAAAAGCAGCAATCCCAGTATATCCGCATGTTTAAAGAGCATCAGCTTGACGCGGTTATTCTCAATACCATGATTGATTCTCATTTTATCAGCTTCATGGAGGCTGAAAATAAGGATGTTAAGTTCAAGCGGGTTGATGCTGAAATAACCGGAACCATGAAGTCAGGTGAGGGGGAAGACAATAAGGCCCTTCTTGAAAAGCTTGAAAAGGTATTCAAGGAAGCTACCGGAAATGAAAACCTTAAGCTTAACGTTGAAGGACTGAAGAGCGATGCAACGCCAGCCATTATACTTCTTTCTGAAGAGGCCCGCCGGTTTAAGGAAATGAGTCGTTCTTTCGGCGGTGGCTTTAATACGGCGGATTTATTCCCCAATGAGGAGTCCCTGCTCCTTAATAGCAATAATTCAATGATTCAGCGCATAGCCACCCTTTATGATGAGGAGAATAGAAAAGAGGATGCGCTCCTGGCCGCCAGCCATGTCTATGACCTTGCGCTTTTGAATCATAGGCAATTGGAGCCTGAAACCATGGTGAAATTCATTGAAAGAAGCAATGCACTCTTAATGAGGTTATTATGACATTAAAGGACTTCTGGTATGACCTTCCTGAACACTTGATTGCCCAGAGCCCTCTTGAAAAGAGAGATATGTCCAGGCTGATGGTCCTCAATAGAGGGAATTCTGCCATAGAACACAAAGTATTTAAGGATTTACCCGAGTATTTGGAACCAGGGGATTGCTTGGTTATTAACAATACCCGGGTACTTCCCGCCCGTCTTTTGGGAGAAAAAATGGGCACCGGCGGTAAGATTGAATTCGTACTTCTAAAAAGAATGGACAGTGATATCTGGGAAGTGATTTTAAAGCCGGGAAGAAAGGCAAAGGTTGGAAGTCGTTTTGTGTTTGGGAATGGCCTTTTGCAGGCGGAAATCCTTGAACTGGGGGATGAAGGGAATCGCATTGTTCAATTTTTTTACGAGGGTGTGTTTGAGGAGGTTCTTGATCAAGTAGGGATCATGCCCCTGCCGCCTTATATCCATGCGACCCTGGAAGATAAGGAACGTTACCAAACCGTGTATTCAAAAATTAATGGCTCAGCTGCAGCTCCCACTGCAGGGCTTCACTTTACACCGGAGCTGTTTAAGGTGCTTGCGGATAAAGGAGTTCATGTGGCAGAGGTGACTTTGCACGTAGGGCTTGGTACCTTTCGCCCTGTAAAGACTGAGAATGTTTTAGAGCATCACATGCATAAAGAAGCGTATAGCATCAGCCCTGAAGCTTGTGAAATGATCAATCAGGCCAAGGAGAAGGGGAAGCGTGTTATTGCGGTTGGGACCACAAGCGTTCGCGTTTTAGAGACTTCATCGCTGCAGGGAAAGGTTTTACCCGGTGAGGGAGAGACCGATATTTTTATTTATCCGGGTTATACCTTTAAAGTGGTGGATGCACTCATAACTAATTTTCATCTGCCCGAATCGACGCTTATCATGTTAGTGAGCGCTTTTGCGGGAAAAGAAAAAGTAATGAACGCCTATCAAGAGGCGATTTCAAAGGAATACCGATTTTTTAGCTTCGGGGATGCCATGCTGATTGTGTAGTGTGGCTTTTTAATCAAATTCTAATTCCAGTCCCATTGTTTTATCATATTAATTCGCTATAATAACATCATCCGTTACTGAAATAGGAGATTGCGGACTCCTAAAGGCAACGGGAACCCAAGTTATTGATACTTCGTATTATTGCGATAGAGAGTTAAGCGGAAGGCGGTATTCCTATGAAAACGAGTAATAAATATGTGATGGGAGCCATTCTTGTAATAATTGGCATCTTGATGATATTTGGTAATATTGGATTTCTTGATTTATCCTGGATTTTTAGGCTGACCTGGCCCATGATCTTTATTGCTGTTTCAGCGTTCTTTTTTCTGGGCTATTTTGCAAAAAGACCGGATGGTGCGGGACTCTTAGTTCCGGCAGGTATTTTTCTGACCTTGGGTGCAACCTTCTTTTTAGGAGAAGCTTTTTCCTATGATTTAGTATGGCCCGGCTTCATCGCCTCTACTGCTGTAGGGTTGTTGCTCCTATATGTGTTTGGTGATAGAAGCCCTGGTTTACTGGTTCCTATAGGTGTTTTAATGACTGTAACCATCACCTGTCTGTTGGGTTCTTGGTTCAATATCTGGGACATCGTGTGGCCCGGCTTTATTATGGCTCCGGCCGTTGGGCTGTT
The DNA here is from genome assembly GCA_023410885.1 of Bacillota bacterium. GTDB lineage: Bacteria > Bacillota > Clostridia > DSM-8532 > DSM-8532 > DTU059. Next base: position 5,773 of record JAEYPI010000229.1, on the reverse strand, counting down.
TCTCCTCTATTTGGGAGGGAAGCATGAATCGGGACTGCTTATTCCCATATTTATTCTAACCGCCATATCCGTGACTTTCTTCTCGATTTTCAGCTTAAGTCGATTTGCGGAGTCTCTCAAGTATATAGGTGGAGGCGTGCTCATCTTGGCCGGACTTGTGACCATTCTAAAGAAACCTGGTAATCGGGGTCAATATAATCATCATGATGACTATGGGCCAAATCCCATGTAGTTATTTAATATTAGAGGTGCGCTTGCGCACCACAAGCCTCGACCCATAGATAGAGGTGCGTACCTAAAGGTACGCACCTCTTTAAATTTTAAAGGGTTCCTCAATCGTTAGTAGGCAGGAAGTCGCTTGTAGTGACAGAGATCAGAGGCTGTCCATTCCATGAACAACCTCATACAAATAAGGAAATTTTCAGGGTCATTTCTTGGGGCCCTGAACCTGAGTATCTGCTGCGCCTCTTGATACATTCTTTTGCTCGCTAATATTCTGAGACTGTTTTTTAGACGACTTTGGCGCATTATTCTTGTTCTTTCCCATTTTTTCACCCGTTTTTTATCCTTCTAGCTTGTCAGAGTTGTTCATCCTTGTTTCATTCAGCTAAAAAGTAGCATTAACGATAAGGGGCTTCATTACCAGGAACCTTAGGGTTTTTGCTGTTGGGTACTTGATTTTGACGTTTTTCATTTTCCCCGTTTTTTGATTGCTGTCCATTACTATTGTTAGTGGGGTTATTAGGTGTCTGATTTTTAGACATAGGTTCACTCCTTTCGTTCTTTTTTTAGTATTATGGACTAAAAAGAGAAAAATATACCACAAGCCTCGACCTGTTAAAAGCCCGCCTATCTTCCTATCATTAGGAAAAAGGCGGGCTTATGAATTAAAACTGAAACGTTTATGAGAAAGTCAAATTTTCTTATATACTTAGCACCTTGCCCATAAACAACAGCGTATTTGTTGTATCGTCTGTTATGAAAAAGATAAAGGGTCTGTCTGCAATAAAGGTAATAGGGTCCATGAGAGCCCCCGTTTCCTTAACCTCAACAACAGTAGCCCCTGCGGCTTCACTGCCTTCTTCATTGACCTCTATAACAGCCTTATGAAGCACTCTGCTGATAGCAATATCCGGTCTGATACCCGAGAAATCAGCTTGATCACTGAAGGCCTCTTCCATGCCAAGAGCTTTTAGACTGTCGTTTAGATTCTTTATTCCGTACTCCATTTTGAATTTTGGAATACTGAGCTGCATATCCTCAACTTCTTTTACGGAACCGCGGATGCTGGTCCACTTTTCCATATCGAGATTTTCTATATAATCGTTGATGTCAGTTCCTTCATCAGGCAGGATGATGTACATGGAGGTTTTATTGCTGCCGTAGGCAAGCCGGACGACTTTATATCCATCGCCCTTTCCATACTCAACTGTATTATGCCGGTTCATCATCCTTACATCCTGCTGGGATCCGTCCAAAAGATGAAATTTTGCATCTGTCGTCCTTTTCGGGTCAAATTGCTCGCTCCATTCACCTTTAAAATAAATGGCGTTTATCAGATACATGATGACATCGGGATCAATAGGAGAATCGATCATTTTTTCTATCTTTCCTTTGGTAGTGTCTTTTATCCAATCATTGATCGTGCCTGCTGCTGATGGATCCGAAAAATCAAGGGAAGAGACCTCTGCGTTAAAATGAGTCTTATTATTGGCTATAAACTCTTCATTTATGGTTTGATCCTCTCTAATCCATACAGAATTTCCTATATTCAGGTCAATTTTCTTATCCAGATTCTCCAGATGGCGGATCAGATTTTTGTAGCTCTCATTGATAAGTCCCCTGTCAAGGCTCGTATAACCAAGTGCATTTTCCATTGCAAGCTTGGTGCTTGTCTCTGCACCATTGTAGGTCATGGTAAGTGCGGTCGAAATGCTGATGGGGGAAATGAAAATGTTTTCTTTTGCATCTTCCTCATTAATTGTTTTAAAAAGATTAAAGGCGAATTCATTATTGGCCTTAATCACGCTGTCGTTTATTTTTGAGGTATCATAATCCTTGGATACCCTGTTATTACTGCAGGCCATTAGCAATGTGGCTAAAACTGTTGCCTGTAACAAAGCAAATAATTTTCTTCTCATCATACCTTCCTCCTAAAAATATGTTCTCTAATATATGACGAGGGTACATCCTCAAAAGTTCAGTTATTTGATATTTAACTGCTCTCTATAATAGTACAGACACGGTATTGTGACATAAAAAGGATAGCTGCCTGAGTAAATTATATTTAGATTAGCTGGAAAAAGGGTAAAAATAGATGTAACGAAGATAGAACATGAGGTGCGGAGTATGAAAAAAATGCCGGCATTATTCATAGGTCATGGTTCACCTATGAATGCCATTGAAGAGAATCAATATACAAAAAACTGGCGGGAAATAGCAAGACAAATTCCGAAGCCGGAAGCCATTCTGGCCATCTCTGCTCACTGGTATACCAATGGGACCAGAATCATGGATGAGCCCCAGCCTAAAATGATCTATGATATGTATGGCTTTCCCCAAGAGCTTTATGAGATCAATTATAAGGCTCCCGGAGCACCTGAATTGGCACATGCCACAAAAGACTTAATACATGAAAACGTAATCTACGATAATTCTTGGGGCTTTGATCACGGGACATGGTCCGTTCTCCATGTCATGTATCCTGAGGCTGATATTCCTGTTTATCAATTGAGTGTGGATGGGAGGGCCAATGGCCGCACACATTTTGAAATAGGGCAGCAAGTCAAGGATCTGCGTGAAAAAGGTGTCCTCATTCTGGGAAGTGGCAATGTGGTCCATAATCTTTCCAAGGTTGACTTTTCAATGAGTGGTGGATATAATTGGGCCCATGAATTTGATGAATACATTAAAAATAGAATAGAGCAGAGAGCATTCTCCGATGTCATTGACTATAGGAAGGCAGGTCCTTCTTCTGAAAAGGCCTTCTGGACACCCGATCATTTCTATCCCTTACTCTATGTCCTAGGCGCATCGAAGGATGAGGATCGTCTGTCTATATTCAATGATTCTTGTGTGCTGGGGTCCTTGTCAATGACAAGCTATTTATTTGAGTAATTATGATAAGGAGGTATGTTTCTTTTGAAGGATTTACGGACAGTTCGAAAAATTATAACAGGAAGCCGTACCACGGATGGTGCTGGTGTTAAATTGGTAAGGGTGATTGGATATCATGATACAAAGGATTTTGATCCCTTTTTAATGCTTGATGCCTTTGATTCAGTTAACTCAGAGGATTATATCAAGGGCTTTCCCTGGCATCCCCATCGCGGAATTGAAACCATCACCTATCTCGTAAAGGGAGATATTGAGCATGGGGATAGCCTTGGTAATAAAGGCAGTATTTTAGACGGAGATTGTCAGTGGATGACAGCAGGCTCGGGCATTATTCACCAGGAAATGCCCCAGCCCAGTGAGAGGATGCTTGGTGCCCAGGTTTGGCTCAATCTTCCCGCCAAGGACAAAATGGTTGCCCCCCAATACCGGGACTTACGTCAGGAGAATATTCCAGTTGTAGTTGAGGAGGAGAGTAAGACCCACATCATTGCCGGGACCTATAAAGGCATGGATGGTTCTTTCCAGGGTGACTATGTCAAACCTCAATATTTCGATGTTGAAGTTGAGGCCGGAGGTGAGTGGTCCTTCGAATCCGACAGGGATTCAACCCTGTTTATTTATATTCTTCAAGGTGAAGGGCGCTTCGGTGGGGAAACGGAAAATCTAATCCCTGAAAAACATGCTGTCCTATTTAATGAAGGCAGTACCTTCAAAGTGAAGGCCACTGAAAAGGGTATCCGCTTCTTGCTCTTTTCAGGAAGGCCCCTTAAGGAACCCATCGCCTGGGGCGGGCCCATTGTCATGAATACGAAGGAAGAATTGGATCAGGCCTTCAAGGATCTGGACAATAATCAATTTATCAAGGATTAAAAGGCATACTGTATTGTTTTTAGCTTATCATAAGGCAGGCTGATGTATCGGAACACTTGATAGGACTATAGTAAAGGCCAGAGCTGCTCTGGCCTTTACTGTGCTTAGGATTTTGCTTTAATCACCACAAATTCCGTTATATTGTCGAGATTATCCTGAATGTCATCCTTTATAATTAAAAGGCGATTCAACCTGGCGGCGGTCTCACTGGCAATGGCGGCAGAGCACTTGTCGTTAAGAGCAGCCACGGCTGTAGCCGCTGCTGAGGTTGTTGAATAGGGGATAATCTGGCAATCGGGCATTGATGTCAGAAATTGCTTGCATTGCTCTAATGCCTTTTGGTGGGAATAGATCTTGCGGATACTGGGCAGCTCTGTGCCTTCGGGGGCCACGAGCATTTGGTTAATGTGTATTTTGATGCGATTGATAATCTCAAACTCATTCTTTTCAAGGCGTTCCACCACTTCATCCACTTTGCCGGCCAGTGTATTTTCATAGGGTATAACGCCAATCTCAATTTTTCCATTTAAAATAGCCTCAAATACATCCTCAAATCGCTCCAATCCTGTCAGCGCTGAGGTGGGGTAGGCCTTTTCGGCAGCTTCGTTGGCAAAGGAGCCCGGTGTTCCTGCATAGGCCACAGTATGGGGGATCGTGATATGGCGGCCCTCTAGCTTTGCGTATTCTCTCAGCTTTGGCATGATATAAGAAAACTCTGATGGTGTTATAGACTGAGGTCCATCGGAGAGGGCCTTTAGAGGATTATTGTGAACCTCAATAATCAATCCGTCGGCCCCTGCGGCAACGGCCGCTTTAGAAAGGGGCTCGACCATCCAGGACATTCCGGTTCCGTGGCTGGGATCCACTAGCACAGGCAGGTGGCTGATGCGCTTTAGGGCAGGAACAGCGCTTAAATCAAGGGTATTGCGCGTGTAGGTTTCATGGGTGCGAATGCCCCGTTCGCATAGGATAACATTCTGATTGCCCTCACTCATAATATATTCACAGGCCATGAGCAGCTCTTCCAAGGTGTTTGCAAAGCCTCTCTTTATAAGGATGGGTTTTTTGATGCGGCCAAGCTCCTTTAATAGCTCAAAGTTTTGCATGTTTCGGGCACCCACTTGAATGAGGTCCACATATTGTTCAAAAATCTCAATATAATTGGGATTGGTAATTTCAGATACAATGGGCAAGCCCGATGCCTCACCTGCTCTTTTTAAAAGCATGAGACCCTCAGCTCGGAGGCCCTGGAAGGCGTAGGGAGAGGTGCGAGGCTTAAAAGCACCACCACGCAGCATATTGGCTCCCGAATTTTTAACCTGACGGGCGATTTGGATGATCTGATCCTCAGATTCCACTGAGCAGGGGCCCGCAATAACCACCAGCTCCTTGCCGCCCACGTCTACATTGCCAACTTTGATGATTGTATTTTCAGGATGAAATTTTCGATTTGCTTTTTTAAATGGCTCTTGCACTTTTAAAACCTTTTCAACGGCTTCATGCATACCCACTTCATCAATGGATAGGTGGGAGGTATCTCCAACCAGACCCAAAACAGTTTTTTCGGTTCCATAAATGGGGCATACATCAAGCCCCTTCTCAGCGAGCCATTTCTTTAAAGCGGATACCCTTTCTTGTTCAATTCCTTGCTTCAATACAATAATCATAATACTTGCCTCCATTTTGTTATAAAGTGGTGAGTAGGTGATATGCGCATAAGTCTCAGGACGCAAAAAAGCCTTCGTCCCCTAAAAGGGACGAAGGCTTGAAACTTCGCGGTACCACC
>JAEYPI010000227.1 GCA_023410885.1 Bacillota bacterium | reverse complement strand
ACGAAATCAAATCGTTTCCTGTTCAGAATTAGGTCTGTCTTTGGAGACTTTTATAAAGCTTTCCCTTGAAGCTATGAAAGAAATCAGCCAGCAGCTGGGCTTATAGCAAACCAGCACATATAAGGTTCTTATTGATGGCCACTTAACAGCACTTTTATGCGATGATAAAGTATACTTGACTAAATACCGATGAATAATAGGATTGACTAAATAATGCAAACAAGTTATGACGGCACTGTTAGCCGTCTTCATTTTTAGAATCTTTCTCATGATGAATGGAACGGGTGGGCTTATACCCACTGATTTTTAATAAATAGAGGATGGTTATTAATGTTGAATGAACTAATGGATGAAAGAAAAAAAAGAATTATTTCCTTTATGCGTGATCAAGCGTACAAACCGCTTAAGTTTACGGAGCTTGTGATGGTTCTGGATGTTCCAAGCCAGGATATATCTGCATTACAGGAGCTTCTTACTGAAATGGAAGAGGATGGGCTAATCATTAAGACCCGTAAGGAGCGCTATGGCGTACCCGAGCGTATGGGGTTGATTGTAGGAAAATTTCAAGGCAATGCAAGAGGATTTGGCTTTGTACTTCCTGATACAGGAGGGGACGATGTGTTTATACCGGCCAATGCTATCAATGGGGCCATGCATGGGGACCGGGTGATTTCGAGACTTAGCAAATTTGGCACAAGGGACAGGCGCCAGGAAGGTGAGATTACTCACATTATTCAACATGCTAATAAAACCATCGTAGGCAAATTTGATCGCAGTGAGAATTTTGGATTCGTTATACCGGATCACTCTCGTCTGTCCGGCGATATTTTTATTGCCAAGGAAAATATCAATAGTGCTAAAAAAGGTCAGAAGGTTGTAGTAGAAATCATCAAGTGGCCGGAAAAGAACAGAAATGCTGAGGGACGCATTACCGAGGTATTAGGAAACGAAGGAGATACTGGTGTTGACGTCATGTCGATCATACGTGCTTACGGTATACCTTTTGAATTCCCTGATGCTGTAATTCGTGAAGCTGAATCGGCTCCCAGAGATGTTTTAGAGGAGGACACCACCCATAGAAAAGACCTTAGAGCTACCAGGATGGTAACCATTGATGGTGAGGATGCCAAGGATCTTGATGACGCTGTTTCTATTGAACCATTACCCCATGGCGGCTTTCGATTAGGTGTGCACATAGCTGATGTTACACACTATGTTCGTGAAGGTTCTGCACTTGACAATGAGGCTGTATTAAGAGGCACCAGCGTCTATTTCCCTGACAGGGTTATACCCATGCTGCCACGGGAGCTGTCCAATCATATATGCAGCTTAAATGCCAATGTGGACCGCTTAGCTTTCAGTGTCATGATGGATATTGATACTATGGGCAATGTGGTAGATCATGAGATTTTTGAAAGTGTCATTCATATCAGAGAACGTATGACCTACACCAATGTTTATAAAATCCTTGAAGAAGATGATGCAGAGCTTAAAGAGCGCTATAAAGATCATCTCGAAGACTTCGCAAATATGAAGAAGCTGGCCGGCATACTCAAGGAAAAAAGAAAGCGCCGAGGCGCTGTCGATTTTGAGTTTGATGAGGCCAAGGTCATTGTGGACGAGCAGGGAAAGCCCACTGAAATCAAGCGCTATCAAATGACCATTGCCAACAATATTATCGAGGAATTCATGTTGCTTTGCAACGAAGTGGTGTCTGAGCATTTCTATTGGATTGGTATTCCCTTTGTCTACCGCATTCACGAGGACCCCGATCCTGAGAAAATGGAAAACCTTAATACCGTTTTAAGTACCTTTGGCTATAAGCTAAAGGGTTATCATGATGTGCATCCGAAAGCATTGCAGGATGTCATCAACCAAATTAAGGGCAAGCCTGAGGAGAAGGCCATCAACATGATCATGCTACGGTCTCTTCAGAAAGCCAGGTATAGCGATATCCACGATTGGCATTTTGGGCTGGCTGCTGAATATTACTCCCATTTTACGTCGCCTATCCGCCGCTACCCTGACCTTATTATCCACCGTATTATGAAAGAGCAAATCAGTGGAAAGCTCGATGAGCGCCGAATCGAGCATTATAAGAGTATACTTCCGAGCATAACTCTGAGAAGCTCGGAGAGGGAAAGAGCCGCTCAAGATGCTGAAAGAGATTGCGTTGACCTTAAGAAGGCTGAATATATGATGGATAAGGTCGGTCAGCACTTTGAGGGGACCATCTCCAATATTACGGCATTTGGTATGTTTGTTGAGCTTGACAATACCATAGAGGGCCTGGTTCGCTTGAGCAGCATGGACGACGATTACTATAAATATGACGAGCGAGCCCTGTGCCTAATCGGAGAAAGACATAAAAGGATTTTCCGTATCGGTGATAAAGTCAATGTTCAGTTGGTTAAAGCAAGCCCGGAAGCCCGTCAGATCGATTTTATCCTCCTTGATGGGGAAGAGGATGAAGATGCCTTGCATTTTGTTGGACCACCCATTGTCACAAAGCTCAAGCTGGAGAAGAGTGAAAAAAAAGAGTATAAAGAAAAAGCGAAGGTTTTAAAGCATATAGGGGCAAAAGCAAAAAAGTCTGTGAAGAAGAATACTAAAACTCAATCAAAAGACAAAAAAAAAAGGGGTACGAGCCCTGGTAACGCACCAACAAGTCTCGACCCCAAAAAAAGAGATAAGAAATAACGGAGGTAAAAATCATGGATGTATTAGAGGTCATGAAAACAAGAAGAAGTGTGAGAAAATACACCAAGCAGGAAGTACCTCAAGAAATTCTTCTGGATATCTTGGATTGTGCGCGCCTTGCACCGTCGGGCCATAACCAGCAGCCCTGGCATTTTGTTGTAGTCACCGATCAAGCCATGAAGGAGAAGCTTACCGAGATTACCTACTATGGGAAGTTTATAAAGGACGCCTATGCGGTTATTGCTGTATTTGTCCAAAAGGATGCCGTTTGCCCCATAGAGGACGCTTGTGCCGCAACAGAGAATATTCTTCTGGCTGCATGGCACTATGGATTGGGTACCTGCTGGATGAGCTCCTTGAAGCGCAAGCATTCAGAGGAAGCAGAAAGACTGATGAACTGTCCGGATACCCATGAAATCATATCCATGATTAGCATTGGCTATCCCGATGAGACACCGGTAAGGAAAAAGAAGAGCCTTCAGGATGTCATAAGCTTCAATACGTTTTAGTAGGTAGGGGGATTTCATGGTTTTAAGTCGCTTTCTATAAGCCAGATTAGAGTCCTTTTTCTGCAAAACTATATAGGGTGCCCATTTACAAAAAAATTATAAACTAAAAGCTTGACAAGAAGGTGCTGAGCCGTTACAATAGTCATTGTCCGGTTTTCGGGTAAGGAACATGGCCCCTTGGTCAAGCGGTTAAGACACCGCCCTCTCACGGCGGTAACAGGGGTTCGAGTCCCCTAGGGGTCACCACTTTATCTTATTAACGGAAGTGCTGGAGTAGCTCAGCTGGTAGAGCAGCTGATTTGTAATCAGCAGGTCGGGGGTTCGAATCCGTCCTCCAGCTCCATGAGAAACCTTGAATGTGTAATGCGTTCAAGGTTTTTTGTTATATTTATATGTTTATGAATTTCACAATCTGACAGATAGTTATTAGAAAAAGAGTGACACTTTTTAAAAATCGGTTTAAAGGTTTGAGTATATCTATCAAAATCTGGTATAATTAAAAAGAAATAGACTAACCCCGGAGGCATTCCTTCGTAACCAATCTCCTACCTAAAGCAATATCTTCTATATCCTACTTAGCCGACATCAGTGACATCTATCCACCCAAATCTGGTTTCTTAGTCGACACAATGTGCAAGTATGAAGTAGTTAGACGAAATTTATGGGCTTATTGGTTTAGAAAGGCTCTGGAGGAACTAGGATATGATGAAACCTACAAAGCGAACTCATAACAACTTGTATAATCGGAAGTTAATCTTATGTGCTAAAGCCTTTAAGAAGTTATTTTGGATCATCTTGGTTCTATTAGCTATAGGCGTATTTGCTTATCTTGTTTATTCTATTTATAAGAGCTCCTTAGGAGATGAGGTAAAGTATAACCTCATCATTCAGTCTCTAGGTATGAGTTTAACTTTCTTACTGTTGCTTCTAACATACAGAGCTTTTAAAACATCACAAATTGAGAGAAATTATTCAGTCAAGCCTTACATAATTGCCAAAGAAATAGATATTGGTTATGTTGGAGGGGATAGAAAAAAGCCTATGTTAGATTTTTACTTACATAATGAGGGCTTAGGAATTGCCTTAGATTTAAATGTTCTAATGATTCAGGACAAGCAAAATATCGAAGTTTTATCCGAATATTATCCGCGCTTGGGATTACAAGATGAACCAATATATGTTGAATTTGAATTTAAAGATGAAATTAAGCCCAGTTACCTATACCATTTAATTATTGACTTCCGTGACATATATAGGAAAAAATATAGGAACGTGTTTAATGTCATTTTTGATGAAGAGCTAGAGGTAGCAGATTTAAAGGAAAAACATTTTGAATTGTAGATTAGGCTATGTTGGTGGTAACCCATAAACTTCGTCTAACAATGCTTTTACGTAAAGGGCGTGTTCAAGGGTCGTTTCTGCCCACACCGTCTCACCGGGCGGCAAGCGCCGCTCAAAGGAAAGGCTCCGCTGGTCCGGTTCGTCGGCGTCGTAAAACCGGGACGTTATAAGA
>JAEYPI010000213.1 GCA_023410885.1 Bacillota bacterium | reverse complement strand
TAAAATTCGCGCAAGCTCAAATGAATCCGCAGGCAGACACGGTAGGTAAACACCACCATTGCCCGCATCTTCAAGCTGATGAAAATCCGAACCGGAAATTCTGATACCACCCATATCCTTAGCGTGCTGTTCAGCGCGGGCATTTTGGGAGTCATGGCGGAAGTTCCCATTAAAAGCCTCATAACCTTCCACAAGATTGTCATAGGTTTTAGATATCATCTTCCGAAAAGGATGGGCTTGGATAAACAGAAGATTATGTTCCTTTGAAAGGACCCTTAAATCTTCTTCCTCAGAAAGATGAAGGTCCTCATGGTCATATAGAAAAGCTTCATCAAAGCCGTAAACCAGAATTTCATCACGATTTTTAGGCATACAATACTCCATACCAAGTATGACCGATAGACCCAATTTTTCTCCCTCATCCTTGGCCTCGTGATAACCCTCTAAGAAGGAATCAATCTTCTCTTTCCAACTCCTGCACGCAAGTCCTTCGAAGAAACCTGTGATAAAGTGATCTGTTATGCAAACACCATGATAGCCTAATTCGTGGTAGAGCCTTATGCCTTCCCTTGCTGAAATTAATCCGCATGAACTCACTTCTTCTGTGTGCATATGTAGCTCAAATACATAATTGCTCATATTATCCCTGCTTTCTAATAAATGTATCGTAAACTGTTTCTTATAATGTACACTAACCCTTGATAACGCCATTAAAGACCCCAGCAAGGTCCTAAATCGGTTTTTAAGCCCCACTAATAAAGCGAACACCAAATATCAAACCCAGCATGAGAAGACCTGCCAGACTAATGACTAGATCCAAATTAGAGAACCTGATTGTTTTTAACCTGGTTCTTCCCTTACCTCCCCGATAACATCGGGATTCCATGGCCTCGGCCAGCTCATCAGCCCTTTTAAAGGCGCTGACAAACAAAGGTACGAGCACCGGAATAAAGCTTTTTACCCTGGAAAAAATGCTCCCAGTATCAAAATCCGCTCCTCTTGAGGCTTGCGCCTTCATGATACGCTCGGTTTCCTCCAAAAGCGTCGGAATGAACCGCAAAGCAATGGACATCATCATGGCGATCTCATGAGAGGGAACTCCAATTTTCTCAAAGGGCTTTAAGAGCTTTTCAATGCCGTCAGTCATAGCCATAGGCGTCGTTGTAAGGGTCATTAAAGATGCGGTAATAATTAACATGACCAGTCTAAAAAACAGCTTGGCGGCGGCGATTAGCCCTTCATAGGTCACCCGGATAGAGCCAATCGCAAAAAGCGTCCTTCCATCAATAAAAAAAATGTTGAAAATAGCAGTAATAAGCAGTATGAGCAGAAGCGGCTTAATACCCTTCAAGGATTGCTTAAGAGGGACATTGCTAATGACGAGCAATATCAAGGTCAGCGCTCCCATCATGACATATTCCTGCCAGGTTTCAATCATAAAAACTGCCACCATGAGCAGTACAGTCCATAAAATCTTGGTCCGGGGATCAAGTCGATGGAGCACGGATGAGCCGGGAATATATTGTCCAAGCGTAATATTACTAATCACAAGCACCACCTCCTATAGCCTTGGTAAAGGAGTCCACTAGAATCCCTGTCCCCTCTTTAACCGTTAGTACAGGTGAAGGAAGGTCATATCCTTCCACAATCAGTTGCTTAAAGAGCGCGGTTATTTTGGGAATATCCAAGCCATATTGCTTGAGCGCTTCGTCCTTAGAAAATATCTCCCGTGCTGTGTCACATAGCACCATTTCTCCTTTATGCATGACTGCAACACGATGGCAAAAGGCCGCAATATCCTCCATATTATGAGAAATTATTATGTTAGTCGTTCCCTCATCTTGATTGAGCTTTGAGAGAATCTTAAAGACTTCGGTACTGCCTTTAGGATCCAGGCCGGCCGTAGGCTCATCCAGAATCAATACGTGAGGCTCCATCGCAAGCACGCCGGCGATTGCCACCCGCCGCTTTTGACCACCTGAAAGCTCAAAAGGTGATTTTTCGAGAAGCTCGGGGGAGATACCCAATAAATCAATCACGTGAAATACACGCGTCTTGATCTCCTCCTGTGATAACCCCATTTTTAGAAGTCCAAAGGTAATATCCTTATAAACAGTTTCTTCAAAAAGTTGATGCTCTGGATATTGGAAGATCAAGCCCACTTTTTTGCGCAATTCTTTTAAGGCCTTACCAGTGGCTTCCAAACCATCAATCACAAGAGTACCGGTAGTAGGCTTAAGAATACCATTTAAGTGCTGAACAAGTGTGGATTTACCCGAACCGGTATGACCGATTATCCCCAGTATTTCACCCTTTCGAACAGTGAGGTTTATATTTTTAAGGGCACTTTGCTGATAGGTTGTCCCCGGCATGTAAACATGGCTAAGATCTTTTATTGTGATAATATTTTGCTGTTGAGCTTCAGGGCTCGCTTCTCTCATTTGAGTACTAAATACCGAGAGGGAAGGTCTGCGGATGTCAGTCCCCGAAGCCTTTTTCTGAGCAATTTTATTAAGAAGAGTCTTTGTAGTTTCCACCATTTCGTCCATTGTAACAGGTAGCTCATTAATGGTAACGCCATGTATTCTTAGGGCATGGGCGAGTGCCGTAACTTGCGGCACATCAAGACCCGCTTCTCGGACTGCTTCAACATTTTTGAAGATTTGCCTTGGGGTACCTTTCAAAACCAGCCGCCCCTCCTGCATGACCATGACCTTATCGGCAGATGCGGCTTCATCCATATGGTGTGTGATAAGAATGATGGTAATGGATTTTTCTCGATTAAGGGTATGCAGAACCTCCAATACCTCTTTGCGACCCGAGGGATCCAACATGGAGGTTGCTTCATCCAGAACAATACATTTAGGTGCCATAGCCAGAATGCCGGCAATGGCAATTCTTTGCTTTTGACCTCCCGAAAGCATGTGGGGAGAATGCTGTGCATAGGCCTCCATGCCGACAAGTTTCAGAGAATGATTGACCCTGATTCTTATCTCAGAAGACGGTACCCCCAAATTTTCAGGCCCGAAGGCCACATCCTCTTCCACTGTAGTGGCCACAATTTGGTTGTCTGGATTTTGTAGGACTAAGCCAAGGTTCTTTCGAATATTCCAAATTTGCTCACCATCGTGCGTATTGAGACCATCGATTAAGACTGTGCCCTCTTTGGGAATTAAAAGTCCGTTCATAAGGCGAGCCAATGTTGACTTACCCGAGCCATTTCGGCCCAATATCACCACAAACTCTCCTTGGTTAATGGTCATAGAAATATCGTTAACAGCCTTCACAGCCGTATTTTCTTCTGTCCGGGTTCTATATTCATAATAAACATGATCTGTTTTAATCATCTCATTCATATGGTTTTTACCTATCTGATCCGAGCACGCATCAATTAAGCTATTGTTTACTGCCAAACCGTCATCATCTTAAAGTGTACAAAACCAAAACACAAATTATATGTTATACGTTGCATATGCAGCCATAACATATCCTTACCTATAAAGCATGTGCTTACTTAAGCAATCATAAATTCCCGTTCCCTTATATTGGGATCATTTACCGGGCAAGACCCAAAAATAGGGTGCGATCTATCAGGATCGCACAACAGGGCTAGACCCAAAAATATGAATAATGGAGAACGGTAACCCGCTCTCCATTAAACTCATGTCTAAACTAATGTTGATTAAATCAGTTCAAGTACGACAACCTCAGCACCGTCGCCTCTTCTTGCACCAAGCTTGTACATACGGGTGTAGCCACCTTTTCTGTCCTTGTACTTAGGTGCAATATCACTGAACAATTTGTTGGTTAGGCTGATGGTATTACCTTTTTCATCCTTAACCCTATAGACCCAGTTCATAATCAGACGCCTTGCTGCAAGACGTGAAGGAGCATCAACCGTCTTTAACTCGGTTTTTGTTTCTCTCTCCACCACTTCATACTTATTACCGTTCTTGGAAGTCACGGTTTTCAGTATCTTGCGACCCTTACTATCTACAACCGGAGCGCTAATGGTCACATTCTTAGGAGCTGTGAAATTATCACATTCCTTAACAGCAAGAGAAATCAGCTTTTCAGCAATATCCTTAACTTCCTTTGCTCTCATTTCGGTTGTTTCTATACGCCCATACTGGATCAGAGAGGTTACCAGACCCTTTAACATCGCCTTACGCTGGTCTGTAGGTCTTCCTAATTTTCTGTGTGCAGGCATTTTGTTTCCTCCCCTTGAAATTTCTTAATCTTCTGCCAAAGCAAGCCGAAGTCCTAAAGCCTCGAGCTTTTGCACCACTTCTTCAAGTGATTTACGGCCGAGATTTCTTACTTTCATCATTTCGTCCTCTGTCTTATTGGTGAGATCCTCGACAGTATTAATACCTGCTCTCTTCAAGCAGTTATAGGAACGAACTGAAAGATCAAGCTCTTCAATTGTCATCTCAAGAATCTTGTCTCTGGCAGGTTCTCCCTTTTCAACAAGAACCTCGGTGTTTTTAGCCCTGTCAGTCAAGTTGATGAAAAGATTGAGATGATCGCTCAAAATCTTAGCGCCAAGGCTGATGGCCTCATCAGGTGCAATGGAACCGTCCGTCCAGACTTCGATACTCAGCTTGTCATAATCGGTAACCTGACCAACACGGGTGTTCTCTACAGCATAATTGACCTTCTTTACCGGCGTATAAATTGAGTCCACCGGAATAACGCCAATAGGCTGATTAGGAAGCTTGTTCTTCTCTGCCGAAACATAACCGCGGCCATGATTCACATTAATTTCCATAAAGAATCTGCTGGTGCCGTTGACAGTAGCAATATGCAAATCTGGATTTAGAACTTCAACATCTGAATCTGCTTTGATATCTGAAGCCTTAATTTCGCCTTCTCCCTCGTAATCAATATACAAGGTTTTAGATTGCTCGCTAAAAAGCTTTAAACGCAGCTCTTTAATATTCAAAATTATTTCGGTTACATCTTCCACAACACCGGGTACTGTAGTGAATTCATGTAGTACGCCGTCAATCTTGATTGATGTAACAGCGGCACCGGGTAGTGAGGAAAGAAGTATCCTTCTCAAAGAGTTTCCTAAAGTGATGCCATAGCCTCTTTCCAGAGGTTCTATCACAAACTTACCATAGGCATTGTTTTCAGCACTTTCAACGCACTCAATCCTTGGCTTTTCCATTTCGATCATCAGTCAACCCTCCTTGGGTTATTTTAATTTGAGGGTAAAATTTATTTTTTGCTTCAATTACTTTGGTAAGATTAGTTCGCTTTCCTTGCATGCTCTGAACTGTTTTTTGAAAAACAGTTTTAGCATGCCCATACTTACTTTGCTTAAATTACTTTGGTAAGATTAGCTCGCTTTCCTTGCATGCTCTGAACTGTTTTTTGAAAAACAGTTTTAGCATGCCCATACTCGTTTTGCTTCAATTGCTTTAATGAGGTTAGCTCGCTTTCCTTGCATGCTCTGAACTGTTTTTTGAAAAACAGTTTTAGCATGCCCATACTCGTTTTGCTTCAATTGCCTCTTCAATATTACTTGGAGTACAACTCGACGATGAGGTGCTCCTGAACATTGAGGTCAATATCCTCTCTGGCCGGTAATGCAACAACCTTACCCTTAAGATTTTCCTGATCAACTTCAAGCCACTTAGGAACAACCTTGGAACCTGTGGTATCAAGAATTTCCTTAAAGCGTGGAGACTTTTTGCCCTTCTCGCTGACGTCAATTGTATCGCCAACCTTTACAATGTAGGAAGGAATATTGAGTCTCTTGCCGTTAACCAAGAAATGACCATGACTCACAAGCTGACGGGCTTCGGCACGTGTTGTCCCAAATCCCAATCTATAGACAACGTTGTCAAGTCTGCTTTCAAGCATTTGCAGAAGGAGTTCACCTGTAACACCCTTTTTGCTTGCTGCGATTTCAAAATATTTTCTAAACTGGCTCTCTAAAAGACCATAGAATCTCTTGGCCTTCTGCTTTTCACGAAGCTGAACACCGTATTCAGATAGTTTCTTTTTCTGAGCACCATGTTGGCCAGGCGCATAAGGTCTTCTACCTACAGCGCATTTATTTGTGTAACACCTTTCGCCCTTTAAGAAGAGTTTCTGCCCTTCTCTTCGGCAGAGCTTGCAAGATGCATCTGTATATCTAGCCATTGATCCTTACACCTCCATTAAACTCTTCTTCTCTTAGGCGGTCTGCAACCGTTGTGCGGAATAGGGGTTACATCCTTAATCAGATTAACCTCCAGTCCAGCCGCCTGGAGTGCGCGGATTGCGGCCTCACGGCCCGCTCCCGGTCCTTTGACGTAAACCGACACGGTCTTAAGCCCATGCTCCATAGCAGCCTTAGCAGCTGTTTCAGCAGCCTGCTGAGCAGCATAAGGAGTGCTCTTTCTGGAGCCTCTGAAGCCAAGTCCACCTGAACTTGCCCATGAGAGGGCGTTGCCCTGGACGTCGGTTATGGTCACTATGGTATTGTTAAAGGAAGACCGGATATGGGCTGCGCCACGTTCTATATTCTTTTTTTCCTTCTTCTTCCTTGATCTTCTAACAACTTTACCTGCTGCCATTTTATCGATCGACCTCCCGATTACTTCTTCTTGTTGGCAATAGTCTTTCTGGGTCCTTTACGAGTTCTTGCATTGGTCTTTGTTCTCTGACCACGAACCGGTAATCCCATCCTATGCCGTATACCACGATAACACCTTACTTCAATAAGGCGTTTTATGTTAAGTGCAATCTCTCTTCTGAGGTCGCCTTCTACTGTGTATACCTTTTCAATTATGTCACGGAGCTTTGCGATCTCATCATCTGTAAGATCACGTACGCGTGTATCGGGGTTGATACCCGTTTTTGTCAAAATTTCATTTGACCGGGTTCTTCCTATCCCGAAGATATACGTAAGGCCGATTTCTACTCTTTTTTCTCTCGGCAAGTCAACACCTGCAATACGAGCCAAATTACTACACCTCCGATTGGTACTTGTGTAACCTGTTTAATTTGTAATGATTGTTATCTTCTATTTAAAAATCTCTACAAATGCCCTCAAACATTATGTTATCAGACCAGCCGCTTGTAGAAATCGTTAAAGCGAAACATGGGACATTTCCTCTAGGAGTTTAAAATATTACTCGACCTATTTTTATGCAACCGGCAGGTTTACAGGTCTGCCGGCTGCCTATAGGCTGAGTCTTATGGTGCCTTTTTAATTATAGTCCATGCACCTCTATTTTAACCCTGTCTTTGCTTGTGCTTAGGGTTCATGCAGATAACCATAACACGGCCTTTTCTGCGGATGATCTTGCATTTTTCGCAAATTTTCTTAACTGATGGCTTTACCTTCATTTTTGTTGACCCTCCTGTCCTTTATGGCTACTATTTGCCTCTCCAAGTGATTCGCCCGCGAGAAAGATCATAAGTTGACATCTCTACGGTTACCTTATCGCCGGGAAGGATACGAATATAGTTCATTCTGAGCTTACCCGAAATATGGGCGAGAATGACATGTCCGTTTTCGAGTTGAACCTTGAAATTCGCATTAGGAAGAGATTCTAGCACGGTTCCCTCTAGTTCAATGACATCTTCCTTTGACAAATTCTATACCTCCTCGCTCCCTTTACTTGATGTAAGTTCATTGTTATATCTTTGAACAGCTTTCTGAAGATCTGCATCTGTAAGCCGTTTCTTCAGTCTTACTGTCTGTGATATCTCTTCGGCTATCTTGTTGGTAACTTTAAGGTGTTTTAGTTTCTTCTTCTTAGGGTTATCAACACGTCGTAAGTTACCATCTGCCAGAAGAACATGATAATCATCAATAATATCAATGATGATAAATAATTGATCTTTGTCACGGCCTGCACTTGACCATACATAACGGCCTAAGATGGTATCCAAGTATCTTTCCCCTTTTTGCTCATCAATCCTAATTTATAGTATAAAGGGTGTAAGCCCTTATATTTACTATGTTCTGCTATACTTGCTACATAAAAAAGCAAAGGCTTCAACCGCGCCAAGTATATATTTTATAACAAAGTTATCTCTTTTTCAAGATTCTTAACTTTTTTCGTGAAAATTAATATAGTTTGGTCAATATTTCCGGACCGTTTGGCATTACCGCCAGTGTATTTTCGTGATGGGCAGACAGCTTACCATCCGCAGTAACAACAGTCCACTTATCATCCAATACCTTTACTCGCCATGTCCCTATATTGACCATGGGTTCAATGGCTAAAGTCATTCCATTGCTGAGCCTTACGCCTTTTTCCCGCGTAACATAATTGGGAATCTGGGGTTCCTCATGCATCTCGGTTCCGATACCGTGCCCTACAAAATCACGTACTACCGTATAGCCTTTTTTTTCAATATAGTCTTGTATGGCAACGGAAATATCTCGTATATGATTACCCTCTATAGCGTTAGACATCCCTCGATTAAAAGCTTCCTCAGTATGAAGAATAAGTTCTCTGGCCTCTTCTGATATCTTACCTACAGGAAAAGTCCTGGCTGCATCACCATGAAAGCCATCTAAAATCGCACCGACATCTACACTGATAATGTCTCCTTCACGGAGTATCGTACCGTTTGGAATACCATGTATAACAACACTGTTGATTGAGGCACAGATTGAACCGGGGAAATCAATACCACCATAGGCACAGGGAACACCTTTAAAGGAAGGAATAGCACCTGCCTTCCGTATAATAGCCTCAGCGGTTTTATCGAGTTCCTTTGTGGTTATTCCGGGCGCGATAATCTCAGAAAGCTTCTGATGGACCAACGCCACAACCTCTCCGGCCTTTCTCATTTTATCCAGTTCTCGCTGCGATTTAATGAATATCATTATACTGCCTCAATTACTCTCTTTCCAAACCCTCTAGAATTTCCTGCGTTGTCTCATCTATAGGTTTCATACCATCAATGTTCAGAATAAGTCCTTTGCGCTCATAATATTCGATCAGAGGACTTGTTTGTTTGTGGTATGTCTTTAGCCTTTCTCGAACGGTTTCTTCCTTGTCATCATCTCTGATGTAAAGGTTATTCCCGCAATAATCACAAATTCCTTCTTTTTTAGGCGGATTATTTAAAATGTGATAAGTTCGCCCACAGGAGCACATCCTCCGTCCTCCCATTCTTTTTATAATGGCAGAATCCGGAACTTTGATGTTAACAACCAGCTCTACACCTGTATTGCGTTTCTGAAGCATGGTGTCAAACATCTGCGCCTGTGGAATGGTTCTTGGAAACCCATCCATAATAAAGCCTGATCTACAATCATCAGCATCAAGTCTATTCTCTACAATGCTAATCGTAACATCATCAGGGACTAGCTTTCCGGCATCAATAAAACTTTTTGCCAATAAACCCAAAGCTGTGCCTTCCTTTATATTCGCTCTAAAAATATCGCCGGTCGAAATGTGCGGTATTTTAAGCGCTACAGACAGATTAGCAGCTTGAGTGCCTTTGCCTGCTCCAGGAGGCCCTAATAATATCATCTTCATCTAGTCACAACCTTTTTAAGATAAGCGATCTGTACACTCATTTTTGAGGTGAGAGTACAGTATTATCACGGTACGAAAAGCGGATGGTGCAAGCTCATCCGCTTTTATATACCGCAAGATTAAGTCTTTTATTCCAGGAAACCTTTATAGTGTCTCATCATTAACTGGGATTCAATCTGTTTAGCAGTTTCCAGTGCCGTACCAACCATGATGAGGAGTGACGTTCCGCCGAACCACATACCCGTAACACCGGTAATAAGCTCCAACAAGCTTGGAAATACGGTGACAAGAGCAAGGAAGAACGCGCCGAACCAAGTGATGCGGTTAAGTACTTTTGTAATGTAATCACTGGTGGGCTTCCCGGGACGGATGCCAGGGACAAATCCACCATTCTTTCGGATATTGTTAGCAAGCTCCACCGGATTAAATACCATAATGGTATAGAAAAAGGTGAAGAAGAGTACCAACAGAGCCATAACCACCATATAGAGAGGATTACTACTAAAATTGGCTAGGGCTAAAAGGAACTTGTTTGTGGTACTAGGCCATAAAAGTCCGATAATGGTCGGGAAAAAGGACAGAATCGACATGGCAAAGATAATAGGCACAACACCAGCCGTATTCACCTTAATAGGAACATGAGTACTCTGCCCGCCATACATTTTACGCCCCACCACACGCTTGGCGTATTGAACCGGAATACGGCGTTCTGCCTGGGTTACAAAGATAACGAAGACAACGACCGCTGTAAATACCAGCACTATAGCCAAAACAATTAGTACACCGACTGCAAGCTGGCCATCCTGAGCATAACCTTTGATGATGTTAAGCAGAGCATTAAAGGCGACCGGCCCTCTTGAAATAATGTTGACGAAGATGATGAGTGATATACCGTTTCCAATACCATACTCATTCATTTGCTCGCCCAGCCACATAATGAAGGCTGTACCAGCTGTAAGCGCCAATGTGATGGTCAGATAAGAGAAAACGCCGCGATTTGATATGGCATTTTTAAAGCCAATATACATAAAGGTTGCTTCAACAAAACCTAAAATAACAGTTCCGTAGCGAATCCACTCGGCGAGTTTCTTTCTTCCTTCTTCGCCTTCCTTCTGCATCTTTTCAAGAGCAGGGATAGCGATGGTGAGAAGCTGCATGATAATGGAAGCATTGATGTAGGGCGTTATCGACATAGCAAAGATACTCGCATTGGTAAAGGCACCACCGCCGATGATATCCATAAAACCGAAGAGACCACCTTGGTTACCTATCATTTGTGCAAGAGCACTGGCGTCCAGTCCAGGAACAGGAATATAGACACCAACACGATACACCAACAGAAGAAGAAAAGTAGCGATAAGCTTCTTCCTCAAATCGGCGATCTTCCAGGCACTTTTAAGTGGGGCGATAACACTCTCCATCTTAGATCACCTCAGCCTTTCCTCCCAAAGCTTCGATCTTCTCGGAAGCTGATTTTGTAAATCTTGACGCCTTAACTGTAAGCTTTTTAGTCAAGTTGCCGTTTCCGAGAACTACTACTCCATCATTAATTTTTCTGATAACACCGGCTTCTTTTAAAAGCTCAGCTGTTACCTCTGTACCATTTTCAAACATCTCAAGGTCGGATAGATTAACTTCCGAATATACTTTTCTGAATTCGAAATTGTTAAATCCTCTCTTGGGAATACGTCTGAAAAGGGGCATTTGTCCGCCTTCAAAGCCGACTCTTACGCCACCGCCTGCTCTGGCGTTTTGACCCTTATGACCCTTGCCTGCAGTTTTTCCGTTTCCGGATCCATGGCCTCTGCCTTTACGCTTTGGAGCCTTTTTGGGTGCTCCAGGTTTCAATTCGAATAAGTTCACTGGTTGCACCTCCTTTAAATTTCTTCAACCTGTAAAAGGTGTGATACTTTTTGAATCATACCACGAATTTGGGCGTTGTCCTTTTGTTCAACAGACTGCCCGATTTTACGAAGACCGAGAGCGGCTACTGTAGCCTTCTGATCTTGTTTGCATTTTATTGTACTCTTTTTCAGAGTAATTCTCAAATTGCCCATGAAAGCTACCTCCTATCCAAGGATTTCTTCAACGCTCTTTCCTCTAAGTTTTGCAATCATCTCCACAGTCTTTAACTGTGAAAGACCCTCAATGGTGGCGCGCACCATATTGGTAGGATTGTTTGAACCTAAGGATTTTGTATAAATATCATGAATACCTGCAAGCTCAAGAACCGCTCTAACAGGACCGCCAGCAATAACGCCGGTACCTTCCTTAGCCGGTTTCAATAAAACCTTGCCCGCACCGTAAATACCCAAGGTATCATGCGGAATGGAGGTGCCTACCTTTGGAATGAAAATGAGGTTCTTTTTCGCATCTTCGATTCCTTTACGGATGGCATCCGGGATTTCTGTGGCTTTACCGCTGCCAACACCCACATATCCGTTTTCATCACCAACAACGACAAGAGCGTTGAATCTGAAGTTTCTACCGCCCTTAACAACCTTGGTAACACGGCCGATATTGACTACCTTTTCTTTTAGGTCCAGCGTACTTGGATCAATTTTCTGCAATTTGTTCCCCTCCTTCTACTTTAAACCTTGATCAGAATTCGAGGCCGGCTTCTCTTGCGCCGTCTGCGAGTTCCTTGATCCTTCCGTGATAAAGGTAGCCGCCTCTGTCGAATACTACCTGTTTAATACCCTTTTCAATGGCTTTGGTACCAATGAGCTTGCCTACTTCTTTAGCAGCTGCTTTATTACCCGAATAGTCAAGCTTTCCCTTGAGAGCCTCATCCAAAGAGGATGCTGCAACCAGAGTGGTGCTGCTAACATCATCGATAATC
>JAEYPI010000202.1 GCA_023410885.1 Bacillota bacterium | reverse complement strand
GACAATGCCCTCTCCTATATGAGCAAGTCCTACCGATATGCTGAGAAAAACAAGCTTCTTGAGATCATGGCCAACGTGTCGGGTAATATTGGAATCATTTACCACTCGACCGGGATGATAACCAAAGCCTTGGAGTCTTTTAACAAGTCCATGGATATTTCAAAAAAGCTCTCCTACCAGAGGGGGGTCATAGCAGGCTGTATCAATCTGGGGATATTATACTTGGATAAAGGGCTTTTTCTTTCAGCCAAAAAGCTCTTTACGGAATCCCTTGAAATTGCCCGGGAAGTCGGCTCCAAGCTTTATGAATGCGTGAGCTTGACCAATCTGGGGGATATCGCTTATGAGACAGAGGAAAGCGGAGCGGCAGAGCAGTATTATGAGGATTCTCTTTCTCTGGCAAGGGAGCTGGAGGCTCCAGTTGAAGCGGGTGTTAATTATATAGGACTGGTAAGGATATACCTTAAGAATAAGCGGTATCAGGAGGTACATCATCTATTGGAGGAGGCCTGGAAAATATTCGAAGAAGCAGGCGAGTCCATGGGGTTGGGAGACTGTTATACCTATAAGGGCACAATTGAACAGCATTATGGGCGAGCTGAAGCGGCTGCGGAACACTATGACAAAGCAGTGGAGATTTTTAAAGAATGCAGGAATGATAAGAAAAGACTTAATGCGCTTCGGCATAAAGGAACGCTGCTCATGCAGATGGGGCAATTGAGTGAAGCCCTTGCGTTATTGAATGATGTTGTTGCTCAGGCCGGAAAGCTTGAATCGGATTTTGAATCTGCAAAATGCTGGTTTCAGAGATATCAGGTATTAATGGCCATGGGCCTGTGGGATGAAGCCAATATCAGTATTGAAAGGGCGGAGGCATACATTAAAAAAGTGGATGATTGCCGGTGGACCGGTATAATTAGAGCGGGTCGTCTATAGTAAAATGGTCCCATGAAAACCTTAAAAAAATGAGCCTATTAACTCATGCCATATTAGCCGAACGGGTATAGAATAAAAATGGAAAAAATAACTAGTTTAATCTTGGAGGTGTAGTATGAAAAAATTGTCGGTAATGATTTTGATTGTGATGCTGGTTATATCAGCAGTACCGGTACATGCCGCAGATAATGGTCGTGCTTATTCAGGCGAGGATGTTATTTATGAAAGAGAAATAACGGTAACGGAAAAAGGCGGAGTTTTTCAGGTTGGCTTTACAACCATTAAATTCCCCAAGGGCTTTATCGATAAAGACCAACTACCGGTTACAATTAATGTCAAAATAACAGCTGTTAATGGTATTGCAGGTATAGAATTCACCCCTGACATACCCGATTTTAAAAAGGAAGTCATTGTAAATGTTCATTCCTACAATGGCTTAATATATGATGAGACCCTGGACAAAAACATTAATGTCCGTATTAAGCAACAAAAGCTTATTTTGGAACACTTTTCACGCTACGCTTTTTTATAAAACTCTGAATACTGGATCACCCCCCCTTGACGTCTTATGTCCGGGGGGCTTTTTATTGTGATAACAGCAATGTTCCTGAGGCACGGGTCTAGGGTCTACAGGTTGGGTTCTTTTGGCTTTATTCCCTTTCTATACTATTACAATACCGGAGCGTTACATGGCTTTTTCTTATTTACTGCTGGGGCATCTTATTGGTGACTTCGCATTGCAATCGAATAAAATAGCCGAAAACAAGAGCAGGCATTGGAAGTGGAATCTTTTACATGTACTTGTAGTAACATCTGTCATATCTTTTATTTCATCCACGTTTGGTACATTGCTGCTTGTATTGGTTTTTCTAAATGGTATGATACATTATGTCATGGATTATTATAAAAATTGGATATGCCAAAAGCTGCATCTCTCTGCGCTAGCCGGTTTCCTTCTTGACCAGTTCTTTCATGTCCTGCTCCTTTATATGATTTCCCTGACGGCTGTTTATGAGATAGAGCCGCTGATGGATTATAAAACTGTCAGTTTACTTTTAGCCCTGGTAACCGCGACGTCTTTCTCAGCTGTATGGACACAATTTGTCCTTGGGGCCCTGTTTCCAAAAGTTGATAATCAATTTTTCAGGGATGGAGAAAAACATATCGGCATTCTTACTAGGATATATGCCGGTGTTGTTTTTTATATGGCCTTCATTCGATCCCCTTATTATCTTCTGCTTCTAGGTATCTTAGCGATGCTTATTTTTTTGAGGTTCAAGCAGGGCTGGAACAAATGGATGAGCCCTTCCCATCTTGTTGTAAAACTGCTGCTTGATACGGTCATCTCCCTCTCCTGCATTTTTCCTATTATCTTTTTGTAAAGCATAAGCGTACAAGCATTTGACTTTTATTTCAGAGCTATTCTGGTTACCTCTTAAATATGGCATTCATTTTATTTGTTTCTATTTATCGATAAAATGGGCAATCATAAAGATTGATGATCACTGCTTTCAGGACTATTGGCCATGGTGAACACCTCATACAGCTTGAGAACCTCGGGGTGATGATCAATAAATTGGATAAATTCTTCAATGCACATGAGCGTTTTGGGGCTGATATTATGCTCAATCAGCTCTGTTTCAGTTAATAAATTCTCTTTAATTCCAACTATTTTTAAGAAATTTTCCACAATAGTATGTCTTTCAAGTAGAAATTTTCCGATTTTTGTCCCGGTCTCGGTTAAAAAAATGATACCATATTTCTTGTAATCGACTAATCCCAGTTCGGTAAGCTTCTGAACCATTTTTGTGGCCGACGAAGGTTTAACATTAAGCGATTCTGCAAGCGTATTGATTCGTATATATCCTTCATTTTGAACGCCCCTGCATATCATTTCCAGGTAATCTTCCATGGCGGATGTTAAGAGCTTATCTTCCTGATAAAGCAGTTGATAGCCTCGAACAGTGTGGAATTCATTACTATTCATGGTCGTCACATCCCCCCAGTTTACAGCTCCATAATTTTATTTGTATTCGTAACATGTGATTTTTATATTTCATATATTGGTCTAGAGAAAAATTTTTTCTCCCCTCTCAAAATGATGGTCGGGCACATGTCTTTAATACATGCAGGAGGTTTGTTTTTATGGATAATTCTGTTATTCCTTTAAATTTATTGCCCTTGGGCGGAAAAGCAAAAGTCAAGGCACTGGTATCGGACGGCAATACACGCAGAAGATTGCTGGATTTAGGTTTGATTTCCGATACGATAGTGGAGGCTATTCAAAAAAGTCCTTCCGGTGATCCTACGGCCTATCATATTCGAGGGGCCGTGATCGCCTTGCGATGCGAGGAAGCGAACAAGATTTTGGTGGAAGTGAGTTAAGAGCAAGAGCAGAGCAAGGAGGACAAAAAAATGGGGCTTACTAATCAGTCGACGGGAGTAGGGGTTCTTGGACATGAACTCAAAATTGAGCGTTTAACTACCGACGACAAAGTGATTGCTCTGGCAGGGAACCCTAATGTGGGAAAAAGCACGGTTTTCAACAGTTTAACAGGGCTGAACCAGCATACTGGCAACTGGCCGGGCAAAACGGTTACCAACGCTCAGGGCAAATACAGATACAAGAACAGAAATTTTATTATGGTAGACATACCGGGTACCTATTCACTCATGGCAAATTCAGCCGAGGAAGAGGTTGCGAGAGATTTTGTATGCTTCGGAAAACCGGATGCCACTGTTATTGTAACGGATGCAACATGTCTGGAAAGAAATCTGAATCTGGTTCTGCAGACTTTGGAAATTAGCGATAGGGTGGTAGTTTGCGTTAATCTGATTGATGAAGCCAAAAGAAAGAAAATAAGCATAGATTTTAAAGCGCTCTCAAAAGCGTTGGGAGTACCTGTTATTCCTACCAATGCCCGGAGCAATAAAGGGCTGGATGCTTTGGTGGATACCGTTTGTGAAGTGGCCGACAAGAGAATTGCCGCAAACCCTATCCGAATTACTTACGATGAGCCTATTGAGCAGGCGATAAAAATTCTTGAACCTGCGATTTGGAGGCTTGTGGACGGAAAAATCAATAACCGTTGGGTCGCGCTTAAACTCTTGGATGGAGATAAAACCCTTATTGAAGCCTTGAATAAATATCTGGAGTTTGACCTTTTAGAGGATCAGGAGCTCACCGAATTACTTGGCTCAGCTAGAAAATATCTTGAGTCTAAGGGAATAGATGCTGATAAGCTACGGGATAAGGTCGTTTCGCGGCTGGTAGGACTTTCAGAGGAAATAGGCCGTGGTGTCATTACTTTTGAGAATATGCAGTATAACCTCACTGATAGAAAAATAGACAGAATTGTCACATCAAGAGTCTTTGGCATACCCATCATGCTAGGTCTGCTGGCTGTGATCTTCTGGCTGACTATTAATGGTGCTAATGTTCCGTCGGCCGTTATTGCAGATTTTCTCTTCGGTATTGAAGAGCCTATGACAAAATTCTTAGTTTCTTTGGGTGCTCCTGACTGGCTCCATAGCGTTTTAGTATTGGGTATGTACCGTACACTGGCTTGGGTTGTTTCGGTAATGCTTCCGCCCATGGCAATATTTTTCCCCTTATTCACCCTTCTGGAGGACCTGGGGTATTTACCGAGAATCGCGTTCAATATGGATAATTTCTATAAAAAAGCCTGTGCCCACGGAAAGCAAGCCTTAACCATGTGCATGGGTTTCGGATGCAATGCGGCCGGCGTTGTGGGCTGCAGAATCATTGACTCACCGCGAGAACGCCTGATTGCAACCTTGACCAATGTTTTTGTTCCCTGTAATGGTCGATTCCCCACACTCATTGCCATTGCCTCAATCTTTATCGGAGGTACTGTGGGTGGGGCCTTCCAATCCATTGCCTCCACTCTGGCTTTGACCGGAATTGTTTTCTTTGGTATTTTAATGACGCTGTTGATCTCAAAAATCCTATCAAAAACAATACTAAAGGGGCTTCCATCCTCCTTTGCACTGGAGTTGCCGCCCTATAGAAAGCCTCAGGTAGGCAAAATCATTGTACGTTCCATATTTGACAGGACACTCTTTGTTTTGGGCCGGGCCATTGCCATTGCAGCGCCTGCAGGTCTGGTCATTTGGCTGATGGCTAATATCACAGTGGCAGGTGCCAGCTTGCTTACTCATGGTGCCAACTTTTTTGACCCCTTTGCCAGGCTGCTGGGCATGGATGGCTATATCCTCATGGCTTTCATCCTTGGTTTGCCGGCCAATGAAATTGTGATACCAATTATTATCATGAGCTATATGGCTTCCGGTTCCCTTTTGGAATTGGATAGGCTGGAGGATTTAAGACAGCTATTGGTGGCCAATGGCTGGACCTGGCTGACCGGCGTATGCGTGATGCTGTTCTCACTGATGCACTTCCCTTGCGGCACTACTTTATGGACGATCCGGAAGGAAACACAAAGCATAAAATGGACCCTTGTATCCTTTGCAATACCCACTGTTGCCGGCATCATCGTTTGCTTTATCGTGGCAAATGGGGCACGTCTGTTGGGACTTGTTTAAAGATAATTTCAAGGGTATAAAACAATCATGTGCTTGAGAGAATTTGGACTCCGTAGGCATGATTGTTTTTTTTATAAATTTGGAGTAAAATGACAACAATCGAAGGGAGGATCAACCATGAAGGTAACGCAAGGGAATATTTGTCAAGCGATAGATGAGTTGGGAATTTCAAATAGGGTTATTTGCCTGCATTCATCATTAAAGTCGTTCGGGCATATTGAAGGCGGGGCTGCAGCTGTCATTAATGGGTTTCTTGAACGGGGCTGTACTGTTTTGGTCCCAACCTTTTATTATGATGCCATTGTGTGTCCTCCTCCCGGAAATAGACTGGAGCAGAACGGATGCGATTATTCTGCCTTACCCGGGATTGAAAATAAAAACATTATTCCATATAGCCCCCAGTCTGATCATATAGTCAAAGATATGGGGGCCATCCCTGCCGAGGTATTAAGAATGGAAGGCAGCTCAAGGGGTGATCATCCCCTTAATTCACTATCTGCCATAGGCCCGTTAGCAGAGGATATTATCGGGTCTCAGAAGCCTCTGGATGTGTATGGGCCCTATAGAAAAATATATGAATTGGGCAACGCTTCTATTGTACTGATGGGGGTAGACCTTACAAAAACAACCCCCATTCATTATGCAGAACAACTTACAGGCAGAAGACTTTTCAGAGCATGGGCTAAAATTTCTGACAACACAGCTCAGGAAACCGAAGTGGGGAGCTGTTCAGAGGGATTTAACAACCTGGAGCCTTATTTGGCTGATGAGGAAAAAACCATCATGGTCGGCGAAAGCAAATGGAGAATTTACTCTTTCAACGATTTTATCGATAAAGCCGTATCTGTCATAAGGCAAAATCCGTTAATAACTCATTGTGATGATAAAAATTGCATTCGGTGTAATGATGCGGTAAAGGGTGGCCCGCTTTTTGCGGAGTTAAGTGACTACTGATGGATGGGGGCATGTTCTGACAACGTGTACCCAGTTGGATTGTATCCACAACACCTATAGCAAGATTAGCCCTTTTAAGGCCTCCTGTGGATGCTGCTGTTCCTGATTTCAATGATGGTGGAGTTTGTGCTTAGGAGAGTGTACAATTAAATTAAAAAGGAAGGCAGGTAGTATATGAACGTATCAGATCGTTTTTTAAAATACGTGTCCTTTTGCACCCAATCCTCAGAAGCCAACGAGACGGTACCCAGTACACCGGGGCAAAAGATATTGGGAGAGGCACTTGTGAAAGAAATCTTGGACATGGGCCTTATGGCCCATAGGGATGAAA
>JAEYPI010000156.1 GCA_023410885.1 Bacillota bacterium | reverse complement strand
GCGGTATAGGCCTCATAGTAGTAAGGGTAATATTTCATGTCTGCTGTAATCTCACTCATTGAGACGCCTTCTTGGAGCCTTTTCACGACCTTCTCGAGATCGGCGCTCTTGTAGCGTTTGAAATTCCCCCCGGTTTTAGCGGCGAGGTAAGAAAGCAGCTCTATCCAATTAAGCTTGGTCTCCGTCCCATAGGATTTAATATCAAGGGCAAGGGTTTTTTCCAAAAGGGAATAGGGTACATTAAAATCCACCCATTTAATAAACTTCTTTTCCACGTCAGTATTAAGAGCATAAAGTGAAAAGGGTCCATTTGATATAACCCCATAGGCGGTAATGGCAAGAACAAGAAAAAATAGAACTAAGCCATAAGAAAGAAGCGTCTTCTTTTTTAATACGATAAACAAGCGACCACCCTCAAGATGTTTTGTGATGTTCAAGCTGCCAGCATGCGCCTTAAGACAAGAACACCACTAAAAGCATATGGTAATCGGACAAAAATATGATAGCGATAAGCCTTAAAAGGGAAAACTTGAGTGCAGGGCTCCTCCATTGAGCATATATATGTAGTAAGTGTTCGCTTCAACAGGTGCTCCTCATGCAGTATGCTTATGACTCCGAACGTGGTATAGCTTATGCACGCCATTATGCCGAGTATTTCAGATTACCGGAAAATGAGCGACTATTCTTTTACGATAAGAATGGCAGTGATTGTACCAATTTCTGCGCTCAATGTGTATGGGCGGCCTATGGTGGCTGGATTCCAGGGAATGATGAGAAGACTATGTCTGCGAATAAGGAGCTCATAAAAAAGAGTGTCCGAATGGCACCCTTTGTGTGGTATGGTTCTCAGCATTTCAGTGGCTCTAATAAATGGTGTCGGGTTGTTGAGTTCTACGACTATGCGCTCGCCCCGAAAACCTATGGACCTATGGCTTTACAGATTTATGAAGGGAACTGGCAAAATATAAAGCTACCCCTTATTCACGAGGGGGATATCATCCAATTAGTCGTGGCTTCCTATGCATCCTATCGCTATGGCCATTGCCTTTATGTTACCAAAAAGGGTCATTCCTTTAATGAGGTAAAAATATGCTGCCATAGCTATGATCGATTAGATGCTCCCTTAAGTGAATTTTCCGATTATCCAGAGCAATATACAAAGCTAAGGATAATGCGTTTCAAGACCGCAAGCTTTGTAAAATAAACCTACCCTCTAGAAGCTTGTTGTTGCCACAAAAGCTCCTTATGTATTAAGCGATATAGGAAGCTGAAAGAAGTGGCGTAGGAGTAACTCCCGACAAGGCCGATATATGGGCTAATATGCTTTCACTCAGCTTGGTTCCTGTAAAGAGCGCATAACGGATATCGTTTATTTTTGATGCTTTTTTATCCTTATAGGTATTATTATGATTAATAATAAAGGCCTTTAGGTCACCGGACTCAAGGCGTGCATCCTGGTCCTTAAGTAAAGTGCGAAAGGCTCGCAAACCCTTTCTGTAGCGGGCAATCATAAGAAGCTCATAGACGCCGTGATGGGCCTTTGACCCGTTGTAGCCTTCGTTGTGGGGAAAACAAAAGAAGTCTGATAAGTAATGGTTCAAAGCCCCCAGTTCCTTTGCAAATTGATAGGGCGATAAGGGTACATGAGAGTTCTGTTTAAGTAAGCTGTCCTTAGCGTTCACCACATGGGTCAGGGCGTCTTTCATAAAGTGAGGATGTTTTCCGTATTTCTTGCTGATATCGGGCAATATATTACCGAATAAAAACCCGGGAAGGTTTAAGGCGACACCTTGAGTATCTTTTACTCGATTTCTGACGGTGACGGCAAACATCAGGTGCACAATGATGTTCATAATTGCTTCTCCTTAGCTGTTTACATGAAGGTTATTAACTATATAGCAATGTTTTTAATTTTTATACAAAATTCTTCATATTATATCCTACATCAGAAGTAACCAACCGTACACTGGTAAATATTGCTCGATTCTAAACCATGACCTAAGCGGTTTCCGTATTTTCTTTGCTGTCAACCTGAATAATCAAGATAAGCCCCAGAAAGATAAGGGCGCCACCGACCATTTTGCTTGTCGAGATAGGATTACCTAAAAGCAGGTCGATGACAACACCGGTTATAAGCTGACCAACAAAGGTGAGGAGGGTGATATTAAAATTGGATACGCGATGGGTGATATAGCTTGAGAGGGCAACAGTTATTACCCCCAATGTGCCCCCAATAAAGGCCCAGACCGGCGTGTCGGTTTTAATGAAGAGTTGTCCCGGTACCAGAAGGACTAATAGGATCGACAGTGAGACTCCGACTACATAATTCATAAAGGTACCTTGATATATACCTATTTTCAGCGCCAGATTAGCGTTTAAAATTCGAGATAGGATAATAGAAAAACCAGCCAGTACGGCAAGAATGATGTAGAGCATTTTTTTCCTCCATTTATTCAAACATCATGACGACAAGACCAATTCCAATAATAACAAAGCCCCAGATCTTTTTCTTGTTAAAGGGTATTTTTTTAAGTCCAAACAGCCCATAATGATCGATGATGGCAGATGCCAGAAATTGGCCAGCTTGTCCCAAGGCCAGAGTGAGGGATACACCCAGGTAAGAAAAGCAAAAGTTATTGAGCAGGACATTTGATACACCCAGAAGTCCCCCAGCGTAAAGAATAAGTGGAACAGTTTTTAGGTTCTTTACCTTATGTCGCCCTATAAAAAGGATAAGCGTAATACTTAAAAGTCCAACTGTATGAATAATGGCCGTGGACAAATAAAGGCTTGTGTTGTCTGCCAGAATTCCGTTTACCAGAACCATAATGGCAACTATGCAGCCAATGCCACCAGCGATTAGGTTATTCATATATTCCTCCGTCATAGATTAAATGGATGATAATCATAACTATAACATAAGTAGAACAATTGGGAAGCCTTATTTTAATGTTTATTGATTGACGCTATGCTATCCAGCTTTGCTAGAAGAACCTCACTCGTTAGCGAAATCGGAGATTTCGAACGCCTAAAGGTTACAGGTAAACCGAGAACATTGAAACATTTTATGTTATAATAAAAGAAAAAATTGGGAGGCAGAACATGAGACGCAACATCCGATTTATAACAAGAACTGCTCTTTTATTGGCTATCGCTATCCTTTTTCAGTTTATGGGCAAATTTATGGGGCCGCAGAACAATTTTATTGTAGGTCCTGTTGTTAATGCTGTTTTATTGATTGCTACCGAGATAACAGGCGTTTTTTCAGGGATTATCATCTCTATAATTGCGCCCCTTGTCTCCGCATTGACTAATAAAAGCGCAATGGGCCCTGTCATTTTAGCTTTTTCTCCTTTTATTATTTCCGGCAACGTTATTCTGGTGCTCGTTTATGACCTGTTAAGGAAATAGAATAAAATTGTTGCTGTGGCAGCAGGTGCCCTGACAAAGTTTGCCTTCCTCTATGGATCAATCATTATTTTTACCGGATACATGAAAGTTAACGAAAAAATAGCTACTGCGTTAATTGGCCTGTTCAGTTGGCCTCAGCTTATTACGGCCATTGTAGGCGGAATTCTTGCTTTATCCATCATCCCTGCACTAAAAAGAGCCTTGAAGGATTAAGGTTTTTGATACGGTTGATAAGATGAAAGGGGAAGAGTATTGGAGATTTTCGTGGATGCCGATGCTTGTTCGGTTAAGGACATCATTATAAAGGTGGCTAAAGAGAAAGCTATTCCCGTTACCATGGTAATGGATACAAGCCACGCCTGGCACCATGAGGGTGTTAAGGTTGTGACGGTAGATAAAGCACGGGATGGCGTGGATCTCGCTCTTATTAACCTGGCCCATAAGAATGATGTCGTCGTGACTCAGGATTATGGTGTTGCGGCCCTTGCTCTGGGAAAAGGGGTAAGGGCACTTAATCAAAACGGCTTGATTTTCTCGTCTGACAATATGGATAAACTGCTCTTTGAACGGCACTTGGGGCAGAAGGTCAGACGAGCGGGAGGACGGACAAAAAATCCAAGGAAACGAACGACTGAGGATGATGACAGGTTCGAGCGTGCCTTCCGTCATGTGTTGGATGAAAGCTCCCGGTAGGTTTTCTTTAGGTGCTTAAAAGGCATATTTATGATCTAAAACAGTTACTAATGTATAGCGTAATTGATTTATCTGCATATATTTATTAAAGAAAGACATAAATTACTAATGTAAAAACAGCAAGGTTCTTTCGAATAAAGGCTTATCATGATTTGATGGTCGATTTTCCCTTGGAAAGGCGGCGGGTGATAGTATGGTCATCCATCCATTTGATCCCATCTATAATGAGCATTCCAAAGTTTTGATTTTGGGAACTTTTCCGTCTGTCAAGTCCAGGGAGGAAAACTTCTATTACGGACATCCTCAAAATCGATTTTGGAAGGTTATTGCCTGCTTAACCGGACATAATCCGCTCCAGTCCATTGAAGCAAAAAAGGAGCTTCTCCTGCAAGAGGGTATTGCCCTCTGGGATGTATTAAAAAGCTGCGATATCGATCAATCCAAGGATAGCTCCATACAAAATCCCGTTCCCAACGACTTTGAAAAAATATTCCGAAAAGCCTCTATCAATGCGGTTTTTACAAATGGGAAGAAGGCTCAGGAGCTGTATAAAAAACTCTGCTACCCCATAACAAAGATGAAGAGCCATTGTTTACCCTCAACGAGCCCTGCCAATGGAAGCTACAATTTAGAACGACTTCTCTGGGAATGGAGTGTCATCCTAAAATATATTTCTGAATGTGAATAATAGGGAATAGGAGATCCGGTATGGATAAAATCATGGTCTCTTTATTAGGTGCTCTGGTTCTTTTTATTCTGGCAGGTTCTTTGGTCTTTCTTCTCAAAGGTAACCGATTTAGTGAATTCAGAAAGCGTTTGTTTTTTAAAACCCTGTGCAGCCTTATGTTTTGGCTTTTTGGCTGGATAACCCTTTGGTTTACAGGGAAAGGGTTTATCCCCTTTACCGGGTTTATGATGCTGGGGCTTACACTGTCAGTGATCGGTGATGTCTTTTTGGTTTATGTTGAAGACAACCGTTTTGTTTTGGGCCTCCTGTCATTCTTTTTGGCCCATGCCTCCTACAGCGTCAGCTTCATTATGTGCTACGGCTTTAGTCATAAAAGTCTGATTTTCTTTGTCGTCATTGCCGTTATCGCCATTATCTTTTTTAATTTCACAGGTCTTTTTGCCCTTGGCCAAATGCGTATTTTAGCTAATCTCTATCTTTTGGTCCTGTCCTTTATGGTGGCTAATGCCCTTAATGGATTAACCTCAGTCCAAGGAGGCCTGATCCCTGGGCTTTTAACGGCATTGGGTGCGGCTTTGTTTTTCATTTCTGATTCTACCCTGGCTTATGAAAAATTCTCGAAAAAGGGTGGGCTGCGCCTGGAAAAGACTATTCTCATTACCTATTACAGCGCACAGATACTCCTTTCATTAGGTATGATGACTTTTATCCTGTAGCTTTTATAGGCGAGCAAAATTAGATATTGCCAAGATAAACGTGGCGAAGGTGATTGGAAGCGGTATCAGCCAATTGCTCCAGGGTTGCTTTAGGTGTTGGCGCCTTATCCATCATTTTATACTGGGGAAAGAATCTGGTAAGATGCAGAGGGATATGGGGAGATAGGGAAGAGAGCCAGCCGGACAAAGCCTCTATTTCTTCCTTTGTGTCATTGAGACCAGGTATGACAAGAGTGGTGATTTCGACATGACAGGCCGACCAAGCGGCTTCAATTGTTTTCTTAACGAACTCAACCTGACCCCCGCAAATCTTTTTGTAAAAAGTCTCATCGAAGCTTTTTAGGTCGATATTCATGGCATCGATGTAGGGAAGGAGCTCTAAAAGGGGGGCCATTTGGATATATCCGTTGGTCACCAAAACATTTTTCAGCCCTTTTTCTCGTGTCAGCTTGCAGCAATCCAGCACATATTCATAGCTCATGAGGGGCTCATTGTAGGTATAGGCGACCCCTATATTTTTTGAGGTCTTGAGGTCACAAGCCTTGTAGACTAAGCTTTCAGGTGAAATATAAACCGTGTGGGGCTTCTCCATGGAAATTCCGTAATTTTGGCAGAAGGAACAGGAAAAATTACAGCCGTAGCTTCCCACCGAAAGGATCATTGATCCCGGGTAAAAGTGGTAGAGTGGCTTTTTCTCAATGGGGTCCAAGCTGAGGGCAGAGATATTTCCATAGCTTTCAGCCCAGAGCTCGCCCTCAATATTGGTACGCACCCCACAAATTCCTTTTTTACCCGCTGGTATTCGGCAATCATGGGGACAAAGCACACAATGCACCCGATCGTTATCCTGTCTTAAATAATATTGAGCTTTAATGCGGCTCAAAAAGCGTCACCTACCTGTGTCGGATTACTGCGAAACGTTCCATAGTATAGCTTTCGTCTTTTTGAATGCCCGCCTTTGACAAGGCGATCTCCACCTGTTGGACGGGGGTTTCAACCCCTTCCAGATTAGGAAGCAAAAGCCCCCTGCGATAGCCATTACTTACAATAACGCCATAGCGCACGACGTCCAAGTCTTCAATAGATTTAATGGGCTCGGGCTCTCCCAGCACATCGACGCTATAAACCAGATCACAAAGCTCAAAATCCTTGACAGGGTTGAATCGGGGGTCACGGGTTCCCGAACTGATTGCATTTTGGATAATTTCTTCGGCGATACTGTCGGTTACCGGGGAAATGGTTCCAATACATCCCCGAAGCTGGCCCTGTTTTTTTATGGACACAAAAACACCTGCCTGGTTTTCTAGCATTTCGTCCGGCAGGTAATCAGGAGTGTCAATGACCTTGCCTTTCTTTACAAAATGCTCAAGGGCTGACCTGGCAAGGGAAACATAGGGATCTTCAGCTTTTCGGGTAGCCTCGATCTCACTTTTGCGCTTGCATTCAAAAAAGGAAATGAGGTCCCTTGAAAGATCAGGACCGTTTACCGTGAGCTCGGCCACCATATATCCGATCCCGAAGGGGCCTTCATAGGAAAGGATGTTGGATTTGACGCCAAGCCCGTTTAAGGCTCCTGCCATCATGATAAAAGAACGCAGTCCGCATTCACCCGCTTGGTGGCACAAGCTTTCGTCCATATCGAGAAGCTTCTTAAAATCAGCGGTTTTAACGGCTCTTGACAAAAGCTGATCAAAACGAGGGCCCTCCGATGCATAGCCATAGGGGCCATTGCTGCTGAGCTTATGGGAAAGGTCGCCGCTGGCTATAAAAACGACGCGCAGGTCGGATTGGGCCACTGCTTTTTGAATGCAGTAGCCAAAGGTATAGAGCTGTTCAAACGGAAGACCGGCTATGGAAATGCGTATCAGCGAAAAGTCTGTGTAATATCGTGAGATAAAATAAAGGGGTACAAGGGCACCATGATCCAGTTCCTTTTCCCGGGCGCCCAGGGTGCCGGCCTCTATGCCATAGGTCTGTGCGAGTTCTGATATTTTATTTGCCAGTTGGGTATGATTGCTAAAATTCAACTGTATCTCTGGAGCATCGAAGCTTCTAAAGGTACCAGAGAGTGTTTTGCCCGGTGATATATGGATATAATCCTCGTATGCTGTGCCATGGGGAGTCGTGAGAATAATGACCTGCGGGGCTAAATCCTTAATTTGCCGTCCAACGGAGTCATAGGCTTGTATGGTGGCCAGGGCATCCTGTTCCTGCCCTTTCCCCACCTCAGGTATAATAATTGGAGGATGCGGCACAATATAGGCTTTTTGTATTTCTCCCATAGTAATAACTCCCAATACTTAATTCCTCTATCTCAAGTATATTGCCAATCAATAAATAGAACAATGCGGATTTTGGTTTTCCTCTGATTTCCGCACTGAACAATGTCTCTTTCAAAAAAATTGAGCATAACAAAACCATAAGCGGCTCAAAATGAAAGGGAATGATAAAAAAGCTATTGTTTTGAAGCACGCGACAACATTAGTATGTATCATTTGGCCGTTAATATTCTCTTGAGCATGCTCACGAGGATATACCCTGTGCTTTTCATCAACATTACTATTGCGATTGTATTGAAGATTCTAAAATTTATAGTTTATCCGCCCCTTATTTTGGGGATATATAATCTGATAAGGGATAAAAGGTTTGATCTCTGATCCATATATTAATGGAATAACTGAAGACATTTTATAATATTTTGAATCACCTGCTGTTCAGGCTGATAAATAAAAGTGGAGGTATGATTATGAAGAGTCAACCCAATTTTTACAAGTGCAGTATATGCGGTAAAATTATCGACATCATCGAGGATTCTGGAGTGGATACCATATGCTGTGGTAAGCCCATGGCTATTTTGGAACCCAATACCGTGGAGGCTTCAACCGAGAAGCATTTACCAGTGGCAGAAATTGATGGTGACACCATTACTGTGCGGGTCGGCACCGTCGAGCACCCCATGGTGGAAGAGCATTTTATTAAGTGGATTAGCGTAATCAGTGCTGATCGTGTACAACGTGTAACCTTGTCACCCCATCAAAAGCCCGAGGCCGTCTTTGTTGTACCTGAAAAGGGAGAGGTTTCCGTTTATGAGTTCTGTAATATTCACGGCCTTTGGAAGACAACCATTAAGAAATGAGTAGAGAAAAAAGGAGAGATTTGAATGCTCAAGGAAAAAACTGAAAATTTATTAAATAAGCAGATTACTTATGAAATGTATTCATCCCAGCTTTATTGGTCCATGTCGGCCTGGTTCACCTCCAAGAACCTTGACGGCTTTGCTAAATGGTATTATGTACAGGCCCAGGAAGAAAAAGCCCATGCCACGATCTTATACCATTATATTCTCAAGGCCGGAGGTACAGTAAAGCTGGAGAGCATAGACGGACCACCCACCGAATGGGAAAGTGTGCTGGACGTTCTAAAAGAAACCGTGAAGCATGAGGAACTGGTAACCTCTCTCATCTACAATATTATTGAAGCGGCCCAGGAAGAAAGGGACTTAAAGGTGGTCCAGTTCTTGCAATGGTTTGTGGACGAACAAGTGGAAGAAGAGGACAATGCCAATAAGAACAAGGGAAGATATGAGACCATGGGCATGGACGGCAAGGCCCTTTACCTGCTCGACCAAGAGTTGGGAACCAGGGTCTACACCGCACCGCAACTGCTCACAACCTTGGAAGCATAAGCTTTTTATAGCGTGCCTCATTAAAAATGTTGGATTCGCCCCTGAGTTTAAAGATTCAGGGGCTTTCTCTATGTTTATCGGAGATAAGTTCTGTCAAAGCCTAGCAGGAGATAGGGCATGAATATTGTAACTCCGGAATGAATATGGTAAAATTTAATAATGATAACAAAATATGAAAGGTGCAGTTACATGGTACTTCTAAAAGTGACAGAATCGGATCGGATTCTTGTAGAGATGCCCTATCATGATGCCTATGTGCAAGAAATTCGAAAAATACCAAGCAGATCATGGGATAAAGAAGCAAAAATTTGGAGCGTACCATGTAATAAGAGCACTATGGATATGTTGCTCAATATTTTCAAGGGTGTAAAAATCAATTTTCATAAAAGCTTTGTGATGACCGATGTTGGCCAATACGCCCTAAGGGTCATGGAGGAAAAAGAATTAAGTGAAAATGGCATTCTGGAGACGGTCAACGAGCTAAGACTTTATGGCTACAGTTCAAAAACAATTAAGGCCTATAAGAATCATCTTATAAAGTTTTTAAGTTATCTGAATAGACCCTTAAAAGATGCAAGCATAAAGAATATAAAAGATTACATACTCTGCCTCATGGGTGAGAAGGGGGTCTCGCATTCCTATGTTGGACAGGCCGTCAGCGCTTTAAAGTTCTACTATGAGGAAGTGTTGAAAAACACTGATTTTTTAGTTGAGCTTCCAAGACCCAAAAAAGAAAACAAGCTTCCGGATGTCTTAAGCCAAGAAGAAGTGCTTGGCATTTTATGCAGTATCAAGAATCCTAAGCATAAGGCCCTCATGCTGATTGTTTATTCATCAGGACTTAGAGTAGGAGAGGTTGTGCGACTCAAGATCACGGATATTGACAGCAAAAGGATGCTGATCCATGTAAGGGATGCCAAGGGGCGAAAAGACAGATATACGATGCTTTCCAAGCAGGCTTTGATCTATTTGCGTAGCTATTTTAAAGTATTTCGCCCTGAAATATGGCTATTTCCTGGCGATAAAGAAGAATCCCACCTAAGTGAGCGAACCGCTCAGAGAATTTTTGAGAACGCCTGCCAGAAATCTGGTATAATAAAAAAGGTATCCATTCACTCCCTTCGACATTCATTTGCCACGCATCTACTGGAGGAAGGTACCGATTTACGCTACATTCAAGAGCTTCTCGGCCACAGCAGCAGCAAAACAACAGAGATATACACCCATGTCAGCAAAAGAGACATCACCAAAATTCAAAGCCCCCTGGACAGGCTCATGCCGGAAAGCAAGCTTTAACCCCACCCCTCTGCCTTCCGCCATAGTGGTCTTACCCGCCACCCCCGACGCCTATCCACCCTCTTTTACCGCTTATACGACAGGGGTGGGGGAGATGAAGTAGTTATCTGAAATTTCCCCTAGATAGGCTGTACTAGAAAGAGAGGAAAATTTGCAAATGACTGATCTAAATAAAGTTTCTATAGATGAAAGGGTTAGAAAGGTTCATCTGGTACATGTTATAAGGGATGGATATCTACAGAAGAAGAAACACTTAATCTCCTGAATACAAATGATTGGGAAAAGAACTATGGCGAAATTAAACTAGATGCAATTCTTGCAGAACATGTTTGGGAACATATGACCAAGGAGGAAGGTATAAAAGCTGCACAAATATGTTATAAGTTTTTAAAGGATGGAGGTTATATAAGATGTGCTGTACCTGATAAGAACTTTAAAAGCGAATGGTATCAAAACATGGTTAAAGTCGGTGGGCCAGGGCCAAAAGACCATCCAGCTGCAAGCCATAAAATCCTTTATGATTACACTGAATTAGTCTATGTTTTTGAACAAGCAGGTTTCGCGGTGGAGCTTTTGGAATATTGTGATGAACAAGGTAATTTTCATTATAAGTATTGGAATCCCGACGATGGAAAGATAGGACGGTCATTTAGATTTGATACTCATAACAGCGAAAATAGTTTAGGAATGGTATCTATCATTATTGATGCAAAGAAGCCAAAAATTATTAGAAGTCGTTGATGTAAAAGGGGAAACTTCAGATAACAAAGCTTTTACGCGAGGGGCATTCTTACAGGTCATTGCTGCCCACACCGTCTCACCGGGCGGCAAGCGCCGCTAAAGGGAAGGGCTTCGCTGGTCCGGTTCGTCGGCGTCGTAAAACCGGGACGTTATACGAAATTTGCACTAAGGGTTTGCTCGTGCAATTTCTCCGTGGATATGGTATAATCTAACTAATTAGGAGATATGCTAGGTGCCTGTAATTGCAAGTTTTTATGGAATAATTATTAAGATGTACTTTAATGATCACCTACCACCTCATATTCATGCTATTTATGGTGAATATGTCGGAATGGTCGATATTAATTCCTTACTTTTTATTGAGGGTGATCTTCCCA
>JAEYPI010000153.1 GCA_023410885.1 Bacillota bacterium | reverse complement strand
CATTTTCTTTGGGCTGGCCGGTCTCCGATGTGGGCGAGGTCGAAGGAGTACCGCTGCCCTGCTCCTTGGAGCAGCCTACCATGGCGCCAATCAACATTACGCACGCCAAGAGAGCTGCGACTACTTTAGTTGTTCTTTTCATACTGATTCATCCTTTCTTTTATTGTTTAGGTGGCTATTAGGCCACATTCAACCTTTAAGAGAGCCGATCATCGTACCCTGTACGAAATATTTTTGAGCAAAGGGATACATAATCAGCACTGGGACACTGGATACGATAACGACACCATACTTTATAAGGGATGCTGTTTTTGCTTTCTCTACGATGGATAAGATATCATCGGTCATATCGAGGGTTTGTTCCTGCAGCAAAATATTGCGCAGAATGATCTGGAGTGAATATAATTTTGAATCTCGGAGATAGATGAGACTATTCATATATTCATTCCAATGAGATACGCCGTAATACAATACCAGAACCGCAATTCCGGCCTTTGAAAGCGGTAAAACAAAACTTATAAAGAATCTTAAGTGGGAGCACCCATCAAGGGAGGCCGACTCGAACAATTCGTCGGGAACCCCTCCTTTTATAAAGGACCGTGCAATAATCACATTATAGATACTGAGCCCACCCAGGATAATCATGGCTAATCTTGTGTTATCCAAATTAAGATTGGAAACCGTTATATAGGTAGGTATCAGTCCGCCGCTGAAATACATGGG
This sequence comes from Bacillota bacterium, assembly GCA_023410885.1. GTDB lineage: Bacteria > Bacillota > Clostridia > DSM-8532 > DSM-8532 > DTU059. The sequence goes on along the minus strand of JAEYPI010000153.1, from coordinate 16,118 downwards.
AATCATCACAAAGACAAGAAGCGGTTTACGTATGGAAAGGTTTTTAATGGTCATGACATAGGCGATGGTCATTGTCAGAAAAAGGTTGAACATGACCCCCAATACCGTATACATAATCGTATTCATATAACCTGTCCATATTTTTTCATTTTCGAAGATTCTAATATAGCCTGCTAATGACGGACGAACCGGCAAAAGCCACACCTTTCCGATGTTGACAGCGCTGGGATCGGAAAAGGATGCAATAAGTACAAACCACAGTGGATAAATAACAACCAGTAAAAGAAGACCCAGTAAAGTATAATTGACAATATTGAATATCCTGTCTCCGGTCGAATTCTTGATTTTCATAGCTGCCCTCCATTACCAAAGACTGTTTTCTGTAAGCTTTTTTGATACCCAGTTTACACTGATCAGCAAGATGATATTAACTACCGAGTTAAAAAGTCCGACCGCAGCCGAATAACTATACTGCGCATTGATTAAGCCGATCTTGTACACATAGGTCGCGATTGTCTCAGATGTAGCCAGATTTAAAGAATTCTGCATGAGAAATGCTTTTTGAAAACCCAAATCCATAAGACTTCCCACATCCATTATGAGTACAATAATGATAGTGGGCAGGATACTCGGTATATCCACATGCCAAATGAGTTTTAGCCGGGTGCAGCCATCTATTCTAGCCGCTTCATAGAGCTCCGGATTCACCGCGCTCAAAGCCGCCAGAAAAATAATGCTGCCCCAACCCATATGCTGCCATGCGTTTGAAATGATATAAAGGCCCCTAAAGTACTTGGCATCACCCGTAAAGTGAATGGCCTCACCACCAAGATTCTTAATGACGGTATTGATGATACCGTTATTGGGTGCGAGAAACAAGGACATCATTCCTACCAAAACCACAATGGATATAAAATGAGGTGCATAGGTAACGGTCTGAACCAGCTTTTTATATCGCTTATTGCCGACTTGGTTAAGCATGAGCGCCAATATAATGGGAAAAGGAAAACATATGATAAGCTGCAGAACACTCAGCAGCAAGGTGTTGCTCAGAAGGCGCTCAAACTGATAGGACGAGAAAAACTTGATAAACTGGTCAAACCCGACCCAGTCACTCCCCCATATGCCTTTACCAGGTGTAAAGTTTTTGAAGGCAATCTGCACACCGTAAATGGGTATATAGTGAAAGATAAAAAGATACACAATGGCCGGAAGGGCTAATAAATATAATTGATATTCTTTGCTTATACATTTCCGTGCCATACTCAAACGTCCAGGACTGCTATTCCATTTTTTGCTCCCGATACTTTTTTGCACTATGTCCACACTCCACAATCGATGTTGGCCCGTTGAGCAAATCCAACAAGCATTGCATTCATTTTAGGTTTTCAGGCCGATATGTATCAAGACGCAAATATTAACATGCACCGTCAATTTTAATAAGATTTGGCTATGGATTTACTGTAAGAACAAAAAAACTATTAATTTTTGTTAAGTTTTATCAATAATTAAAAAGGCGCTTCTCAAGACACTTTACATGATACAATAGAATCATATTGACATAAAGGAGCGAAAACAGTGCGGAAGATATTACCAAAGAACATGCTATTCTTCAGGTATCTCGGAACCTATATTTTACTCTTTTCAATCCCGCTTCTCTTAGTCATCGCTATCCTCAACCGATGGTTTTATGTTCCCATGGAAAACCAAGAAATTTTAACTAAGCATCAGAAGCTGTCCAATATAAGAAATATGCTGGATATCCAATTCAACCAGCTCTATAAAACCGCCTATGAGATAGGGAGAAATCCGTCTCTTTACCCCTTTGCCTTCGAAAATGATCCTTATCAGGCAAAAACAGTCATCGATATTTTAAACACCTACAACACGGCAAATGATTTCTTTGACGAAACCTTCTTATATTTTTATGATGACTCCTATATTTATACCTCAGCTACATCCTCCAAGTTGTCATTGTATTTTAAACATGTTCTGGCCTATGAAAATTACTCTTCCGATGATATTCAAGCACTTTTGAATAACACCTTCGAGCGCACGATTATTCCTTCTCAAACTGTTTATCCGCGTTCACAAATACCTAAGAACGCCCTAACCATGCTGTTTCCTGTCTCCCATTCCCCAGGAGGCCCTTATTTCGCCGTTATCGGTTTTATTATCTACGAAAAAACACTGACAGAATATATGTATGAAACGGGTGAAACTGCTTCTTATACCTTAATATACGATGACTCCGGGAAACTGATATTTGCACCTTATGAAAAGGAATTGACAACCGATATCATCAGCAAAATAGAAAACGAGCTTGTGGAAATGTCTGAAGGTGAGAATGTATCCATTGATATCAACGGGGAAACCTTTTTCAGCGTAAAAGAATCCTCTCTTGGTTTCAGTTATTATAATTTCTCACCAAAGGCTGTCATTCTTAAAAATGTCAATACGACCAAAACAACCCTAATGATTATTTTCGTTTCCTTAAGCATTCTTGGAGCGGTTATGATTATCATCGCTTTGCGTAAGCAGTATGTTCCGTTACACCATTTGCAAAAATTTGCGAAGCATGTCTATTCATCCCATAAGCTTGATGGCGATATCGACGATATTGACGATATCGTAACCGCTATGGATTATCTGAATCAAAAGAATAATCTTTTGACCAACAGGTTAGAATCCTATTCCTCGGTCATAAAGGATTACATGGCCTCCCGCCTTTTGAACGGATTTGTTAAAACAAAAGCCGACTTTGATGCCATTGCGTCCGAATGCGGCTATTCGCCATGTCTTGAAAAATTCTGCTGCGGTGTTATCGGGTTACCCGAATACAGCAATGATGTCAATGTCATGGATACACTTTCCCAATACATAGATACTCTAGATTTAAATCAACATACCTGCATCCCTAAATATGACTTGATATCGGGAAGGATCATCCTCATCCTGAACTCCAATGAAAGCACCCGCTCCATCTATGCTTTTTTTGAGCAGATGCATCATGAAATTAAATCTCAATTTAATATTGATACCACTCTTGGCGTGGGAAACATTTACACTTCCTTATCTTATATCAAAAAATCCTACCAAGAGGCGTATACCGCATTGGAACAAAGCTTTCTCAAGGGAAAAAACGAGCTTCTCTTTTTTAGAAAGATGAGCACTAATATCAGCCAAATCATCTCCTATACCATTGAACAAACCGACCTTATAAAGAAAGCCATCCTTAAAAATGATCTCTTTCTTCTTGAATCCTTACTGGACGGGTTTACTGAAACCATTCAAGAAAGCAGCGCTCCGCTTTTTATTGTAAAAGGCATTAGTTTCTATCTTTTAATCCAAGTTTCAAACGCTTGGGATACTAAGGAAAATACAAAAATTCCGGATATCACAGCCTATAATAATTTGTTTTCTTTATCAGAAACGGAGACATTGGGGCAGTTGACTGAGAACATCATGAAGTTTTACACCGATATGTCCTCAATCGGCCAGGAGAAATCCGATAAAGGCATTTCCGACCCCTTACTCGGGAGGATTATCGCTTTTATTAAACAAAATTACAATCAATACGATTTCAGCATTCAAATAATTGCCGATCACTTTGAGATGTCCTCTCCCCATATCTGCCAATATTTTCACGTACGGTTTGGATCAACCATCCTTGCTTATATAACCGATTTAAGAATAGAAGCATCCCTTCCCCTGCTGACCAATACTGAGCTTTCACTGGATGAAATTGCACAAAAAGTAGGCTATCTTAATTCAGCATCCTTTGTCAGACGCTTTAAGAAAACCATGGGTATAACACCAAGCAATTTTAAGAAGCTCAAACGAAATACCGCCGCCATAACCGACGGATAGGCTTAATCGTGTAAATGCCTCTCCCTCAATATGCGCAGGGCCGGTTCAGGATTATTGCAGGTGGCCAAGGTTGCGCCACTTTCAATAATCTTTTCAACAGCTTCGTCAGTATCAGGGCACCAGCACCAGGGGTCAATATTCATACTGTAATACTTATCACATAGGGCTTTGTTTAAATCGTTCATGCTGATTCCCACACTATAATAATGGGAATCTGTATCGGCACGATAGTTTTTAACCATATGAGGCGGAAAGCCTTGTGTCTTTACCCCATATTTCTCATGCACATAGGTGGTCACCTCAGCATTGAAGCATGTGATGACATAGCGATCCGTAAAGCCATAACGCTCTAAAAGCGCAATGGTTTTATCGGCTGCTTCCAACCGATAATCTTTCATTTCTATATTGAGCATGAAATTGGGCTTTTTGATAAGATCCAGCAGTTCTTCCAGAAGGGGAATTCGCTCCCCATAAAATTTCTCAGAAAAGTGTGCGCCTGCATCCAGCTTTCTCAGCTCTCCATATGTAAAATCTTCCACTTGGCCTTTGCCATTTGTTGTTCGCTCCAATGTACTATCGTGAAAAAGAACCAGCTTTCCGTCGGTTGTCATATGGATATCGGTTTCAATACCATCAACCCCCATTTTTATGGCATTTTCAAATGAAACCATGGTGTTTTCCGGATAAAAGGCCTTAACGCCGCGATGGGCCACAACCCAAATATTGTTTTTTGATTGCTTCCAAAACATGTTGCTTCCTCCTGATGGTCATATAGCTTTTCAGGGACGAGGGACTTTTTATAATTAATCATACACACTTCTCTGCAAATTGATTATTTTCTGAGAAAAAGAATACACTAGTAGAGCAAGTCTTAAAGCGCATCAATTGAAGGGGGTTACTATGGAGAAAAAGCAATTCATTTGTCCTGCATGCGGCGGGAAAAAGCTTATGGCCAAGTACGAGGCGAAATACGTCTATTCTTATGTGATCGACTCTGATTCGCCGGGACTCTTGAACTCCGAAGAATTTTACCCCTTTTTATATGACAGACGGGAGCAGACTGAGTCCAAGCAATTTGTTGAGTGCATGGCCTGCGGCACACAATATCCTTGCTCCTTTACAACTGATAATAAGGGAGTCGAGTCCAAGGTTCTGGAGCAAGCCATGAGCGTCCCGGGTCTTAAGCATCCCGGATAATGGGTTCATCATCAATCAGCAGAACGCTTAACCTATCTCTTCCTTCATTGCAGGATACCTGTTTCATTTCGCATACGGAAAGGGTGATGCTTGTATTGGCAGCCACAATGCTCAAATCTGTTGTTTTAAGAAAAGCCCCTTTCACCAACTGCATCATCATAGAATCCTGAAGGTTTTTATTTCATAGGGCTTGATTTCGAACCTAAAGCTGTTCTTATCATGGGACATCTCATTTAAATTATTTTCCATTAGGTCACATTCCCAAACACTCATAACATCTTTAAAGGTCTTGGCAGAAACAGTTGTTCTTCTGTTATAGCACTCATACATTCTCACAATTGTACCATTTCCATCCTCCGCCTGTTTTACCACCTCGATCATAACGTTAGGAACGTCCATCCCAATATAAGACATCTCAGGTGGAAGAATCCCCTCATGAGCATCTTCCAGTCTGCAGTAGACAGGACAGTTCAAGGAATAGGCCATATGGACGGTATTGGCTTCCTTCCATGAATCCTGATGAGGGTAAAGCGAATAGGTAAATTCATGGCATTCTCTGTCTGCATCAGGATTTGGACTGGTTGCAGACTTCAGCAGTGTCAGCTTCATCTCACTGTCTCTTATACTGTGACCATATTTACAGTCATTCAGCAAGCTAACGCCATACCCGTCTTCGGATACATCGGCCCATTTATGCGCACAAACCTCGAATTTAGCTTTATCCCAGCTTGTATTTCCATGGGTTGGACGCTCCACATTACCGTACTGTATTTCATAGGTTGCCTTTTCAGCATGCACATCCACCGGGAAAGAAGCCTTTAAGAGAATTTGCTTTTCCCTCCAGTCTATTTTGTTCACAACGTCGATTCTTCCGATACAGGAATACAGATATATTTCTTGGGTGATGGTTGAATTCAGAAACCTTCTTCGTATTTCAACACCTGCTCTTAAAGGACCGTTTTCGATGAGCCTTACACTCTCAACATCATTGACTTCCCACATTTTTTCCGAATAATAAATATTGATATCCCAGGCATCATAGTTATGGGGCTTATCCTCAAAGGCCTGAAGGACATTGGCTCTTTGACCCTCTTTTATAATCTCTCGCCCGGAAAGCTTATCAAGTAACGAAGTCATATTAAAGCAATCATCAAAGTGGATTTTGAAATACTGATTCTCAATAACCTTATGATCTGCGGATACGTGTAAGGCTTTATCAAACAGACTATCTGATTGATCCTCCTGTGAAATGCAGAATGCTTTGTAGCCTTTTGCTGGAATACCTTCGGCATAGAATACAATTTTACGAATTCCCTGCTCATAAATGACCTGTGACGGAAGCGGCCTGCCCTGTTTATCAAGTACATAGGCCTTTTCATAACCATCCGGAAGCTCAACGACTGCTATATCGCTCCTCTCAAATCCAAGCTGGTTGAATACAACCACTGACCTCTCTGAAAGCCCGATCCTTGAAGCAATACTGTCAAGAGCAGCTCCCAACAGCTTCTGACCTTTCTTTCCTATTTCAATATACTGGGCCTTGGAATCCTCATACACTTCCTTTATGGATGAGCCCGGCAGTATGTCATGGAACTGATTTAACAGTATTGTCTCCCAGCCTTCATTAATTTCCTGTGCCGGGTAATTCCCGATTCCTGCGGCTTGGGTACTCAACACATTGAACAGCTCGGCATCCTGGTACAGATACTCACTTTTACGATTGAATTTCTTGTTTCTTGCCATAGAAGTATAGGTACCTCTATGATACTCCAAATATAATTCGCCCACCCATTTGGGCAGCTTTCTGTTATCCTTGACCTTGTTTTCCAGCTTCTTAAAGTAATCAAGTGAACGACTCAGCCTCACTTTAGGGCAGCCGGGTATCCCCTTCCCCATTCTTCTGGCATTTTCCAGCATTTCTTTGGTTGGCCCCCCTCCTCCGTCGCCAAAACCGAAGCTGATAAGCACCTCGTTATTGATATCCTTCTGCTGGTATCTCTGCCAGGAACCTATCACCTGTTTGGGGACAAGGTCACCGTTGTATGTAGTAGAGATGGTATTGGGCTGGTTGGCATCGGTGGTCGTTATAAAATGGGTCAATATTTCTGTACCATCCATGCCCTTCCAGATAAAGGTGTCGGCCGGAATTTTGTTATATTCATTCCAGCTTATTTTGGTTGTCATAAAATAATCGATTCCGGACTTCTTCAATATCTGAGGTAATGCAGCACTGTACCCGAATACGTCAGGCAGCCATAATATCTTGCTCTCAACTCCAAATTCCTGCTTGAAGAAGCGTAATCCAAACAGCAGCTGCCTGACAAGGGATTCTCCGGACGAAATATTGCAATCTGCTTCAAGCCACATTGCACCTTCAGGCTCCCAGCGGCCTTCAGCCACTCTTTTCTTTATCTCTTCATAGATCTCGGGAAAATCCTCTTTCACGTACTTGTACAGCTGAGGCTGACTGGACATGAATAGATACTCCGGGTACTGCTTCATGAGATTTAAGACGGTGGAGAAGCTTCTGGCCGTCTTTTCTCTGGTCTGAGCCAGTGTCCAGAGCCACGCCACATCGATATGCGTATGTCCTACACTGTTGGCTATAATATTTTCATGTCCGCAGAACTTGCCATAAAATTCATTTTCAAGATATGAGCTCGCTTCTATAACAGATTGATCAAACGCCTTTGTAAAAGGAATTCTTAAGTCAATCAAATTAACAGCATTTTCAAGATAATTCAGAATATCTATTCTGTTTTTATCTTCTTTATCCAATAAAAGAGCAACATCAAAAGGAACCTTGATATCATAGTAAAGCTTATTGACGTTTGAATCAAATACAGATAAAAAGGAATGAAGCGCGATAAGCCCTTCCTTCATTCCTGAGTAGGCATGCAAATAAATCTCGAATTCTTCACCGCTGCGTGCATAATCGGATAGGATAATTTCTCTGTGATTGACATCCATTCCCTGTATGAGCTTTCCGTTTACATACACCAGAAATTGAGGGTTCAACGCATCCCAGTCCCCTTCTCTTTCTGTCTTTACTTCAAAAACAAGCTGCTTTCCATTAAATCTTTCAGGAACAACTGCTCTGGTTTTAAACCAGCCATGCTTGTCTTTGCCTCCCCACCTATCACCCGGCTCAAATCTATTCCAACCGGCATCCGCATCCGGTGGTACATGACAATCGTATCCGCATTGAATAAAATCGAAATTTTTAATTTCAATTTTATTGGGATAAATAGTCTTTGACAACTCATCCAAAAGTCTGTTTATCCGCTCCGCAGTAAAACGCATATGAAATCCTCCTCAAATTATGAATTTTGATTACTCCTTTGTATATAACGATTTATTGTAAATACAACAAGGATCACGGGCCATATTTTCAGTATATAATTTAAGGTAATTCCATTAAATTCATTTTGCGGACTAGTATTTAAGATTTTGGGACATCTACATCAACCCTTTAGTATGCTTTTTCTATACTGAACAGGGGGGTATCCTTCACATTTTTTAAAGAACTGGCTGAAATAATATTCGCTTGAGAAGCCTAGCATGTCCGCTATATGTTTGATATGAAAAACTGAATGCTTCATAAGCTCCTTCGCTTTTGCAAGCTTGATGCTATTAATAAATTCCTTCGTTGACATGTTTTTTGCTTCTTTTATTATTCTACAGACCTGTTTCTGACTTAAATGCATATAGGACGACAGGGATGACGTTGAGATCGAAGTAGAAATATTATCTTCTATAAATCTCTCCATTTGGTGCATTCTAAAATCATTACTGTTGCTTTTCTTTGGTACGGAATAATCAATCATACGGCTTTCACTTATTTTTCTGGCAGCAGCATTGATGATAAGCGGAATTATGTTCTTAATATTTCCGTAAAATCCGGTATATTCAGAGCACGCCTCTTTTAAAGCGTATTCAAATAACTTTATACAGCTCATATCTTCATTATCCGGAAAAGCCGTGCACTGCGAGCTATTAAGAATCGCTCCAAGCTTGAGCATTTCGGTTGAGCTTTCTTCGACAAATTTCAGATCACAATTGAGACAGTATTCAGTAAACTGTTCACCATTAATACTGCGCTGTTCGTGAAAAATTGACGGTATTGTCAGATAGAACTCTCCTTCATGAACAGTAAAAGAACCAGTATCTGTAATGACTTCACAGCACCCTTCCTTAATAAAGTGAAATTCATAAGAGGAATGCATGTGTCTTCCTATTAACCAGTTACCAGTCAGTACCATTGCTCGAAACCAAATAACATTGATATTCAAGCCATCATACATATAGTTAAAATCCAGTGTGCAAAGTCTTTTAGAGGCTTTAGCCAAATCAAAACCCACTTGCGTCACTCCCGCACCATAATTGATGAGATAATTAAAACGATTACAGAGTATAAGAACAAATGAAATGAGTAACCATGCTTTTCCTTTTATTCTTTTTATAAGTATACCAGTTCATCTGCTGTTGTAAAACAGGGACCTGTAACAGCAGCAGCACAGCATAATATATCGCTATTTCCCCGATTAGGCAAGCAAATGCTCTCCATTTGACTTGGCTCCCTACAATCTCTATAATGTGATTATTAAAGTGGGTACATAAAGCCTCTTGTTTTGGGGGTGGGATTATGGCAGCTTTTGAGAGGATACATTCGGGTCTGACAGGTCTGGACCAGGCTTTGGATTCCATACGCCTCGGTGATAACGTGGTGTTGCAGCTTTCTGACATGGCCGACTATGCCTTTTTTGTAAAACCCTTTGTAGCAAGGGCCATAGAAGAAAAGCGAAATGTTGTTTACATGCGTTTTGCGGAGCATGATGCCCTTTTTCTTGAGCATCAAGGCTTAAGGATTTATCAGCTTGATGCTGATGCAGGCTTTGAGAGCTTTACCGTAAGAGTGCATGAGATCATCACCAAAGAAGGGCGGGACACCTTCTATGTCTTTGACTGCCTCTCTGAATTACAATCGGTCTGGGCCGCCGACCTCATGATGGGAAACTTTTTTAAAGTCACATGTCCCTACCTCTTTGAGCTTGACACCGTAGCCTTTTTCGGCATTCTGCGAAACCGCCATTCCTATGAAACCATTGCAAGAATTCGTGAAACCACCCAGCTCCTTTTAGATATTTTTGGAGCAGGCCAGGAGATGTATGTACATCCCTTAAAGGTTTGGCAGCGGTACTCCCAAACCATGTTCCTTCCCCATAAATTTGAGGAAGACAACGTGACGCTTACCCCTTTAACAGATGGCATAACCGCCAGTAAGTTCTACGCCCTTATGGCCCATCAGGGTATCGGACACAGTGATCAATCCCTGGATAATTGGGATCGCATCTTTATTAAAGCAAAGCATGAGCTGGAGGCCGATATTTTGGACCATACATCGACCTTGAACAAGCTTATGCGTATGCTCATAGGCCGGGAGCCCCAGCTCTCAAATCTCATTCAATCGAACTTTACGCTCGCTGATTTTCTTCAGATCAAACAGAGGATGATAGGCTCAGGAAGTATAGGAGGAAAGACAACTGGCATGCTGCTGGCCAGAAAGATTCTTGAAAACAGCCGCCCTGATCTCTATAACGATCTGGAGCCCCATGATTCCTTTTATATCGGCTCCGATGTTTTTTATACCTATCTGGTTCAGAACGGATGGTGGAAGCTCCGCATTGAGCAGCGGACTGATGAGGGCTACTTCAGTGCAGCCAATGAACTGAAGGAAAAGCTGCTGACAGGGGCCTTTCCCGATAGCATCAGAGAACAATTCAGGCGTATTCTTGAGTATTTTGGACAGAGTCCGATTATCGTCCGATCCAGTAGTCTTTTGGAGGACAGCTTTGGCAATGCCTTCGCTGGAAAGTATGAGTCTATTTTCTGTGTGAATACAGGAACCCCCGAGGACCGCTTTATGGCCTTTGAAAAAGCGGTACGTCAGGTTTATGCCAGTGCCATGGACGAATCAGCCCTGGCTTACCGAAAGCAGCGGGGGCTGGATCAAAATGACGAACAAATGGCGATTCTTGTTCAAAGAGTTTCCGGTTCACGCTTTGACGATTTATTCATGCCATGCGCCGCAGGCGTGGGATATTCCTATAATTCCTATGTCTGGAATAAGGAAATCGATCCGAAAGCAGGCTTGATCCGCCTTGTTCTCGGTCTGGGAACCCGCGCCGTGGACCGTACAGATGGGGATTACCCCAGAGTGGCTTCGTTGGATAAGCCCGGTTTGATGCCTTTAGCCAATCGTGTTGAAAAAAGCCGGTTTTCCCAACGGTATGCTGACATTTTAGATTTATCTGACAACAGTCTCAAGGTCATTTCTCTTGATGACCTTTCCTTAAAGCTTCCGGATTGGTACAAAAAGCAGATGTTCGAACATGATAATGATGCCGAGAATCGTTTGCAGGAGCGCGGAATCAGGCGAGATGTCCTATTTTCCACTTGTGAGGGCATTCTTCAAAACGACGCCCTGGTCCAGCGTTTAAGCCAAATTCTTAAAACCGTTGAGCAGCATTACCATTACCCTGTCGATATTGAATTCACCCTGAATTTCGACCAGCATGGCCATTTTGTGGTCAATTTACTGCAATGCAGACCCCTTCAAACCCGCGGACTTGGTTTGAAGGTGAAAATACCTAAGGCTATACCGGACGACCTTCTACTGTCAATAAGAGGCTCCACCATGGGGGGATCTATTTTCCAGCCCATTGATACGGTTGTTCTTGTGGACCCGGAGGTCTATTATCGGAGTACAATGAATACGAAACATCGGGTGGCCCGTGCCATTGGTAAGATTAACGGGTCCTTGAAGCAATCCGAAAAGGCGGTCCTGCTCATTGGTCCCGGCCGTTGGGGAACCTCATCCCCTGAGCTGGGCGTTCCTGTAAGATTTGCTGAAATCAGTACCATTAAAGCCATCTGTGAGGTTTCTTACGAGGGTGCCGGTTACATGCCCGAGCTGTCCTTTGGCAGCCACTTCTTTCAGGATCTTGTGGAAACAGGTATCTTCTACGCCGCTATCTTTGAAAATGATGAAGGGGTTGTCTACCATCCCGAGTTACTTGAGAAGCTGCCCAATAAGATAAGTGCCCTTCTTCCCGATGAGGCGGAGCTCTGGGACATTATCCGGGTTTATAACACAGGCTCAAAGCCTTTACTCCTGCTTTCCGACACCGTATCACAGAGGACGGTCTGTCTTTTTAAAGAGGCCCCATAAAGGATACTGGGTCATGGCTTAACCAGTAATTCTTCATCAAAAAGCCACCCCTTTTTCAAAGGGTGGCTAAGGTAGTGGGTAAGAACCCAAATTATCTGAAAACTGTTTAGTGATTAATGTTTTATAGCCTTACCGCCTTCTATTTCGTTGATTCTGGCTTGTGCATAGGACGCAAGCTTGGAACCGGGGGATTCGGATATAACGGCTTTAAAGTATCGGATGGCCTCTCTGTTTGCTTCATCTGCTGAAGGCGATTGGGAAAGGGCTGTAGCCTTTCCGCCATAGTAGTACATTTCTGCTATGTAAGCGGGCTTTTCCTGTAGCTCCTCAATAATTCGAATACCCATCTGATAATCATTGGCTGACCGTTGATAGACATCAAGGGCCTGGGCCTTTGAATTAGAATTATAGGTTGTTTTTGCTGAATCATAGAACTGGCGTATGGCCTTGGGTTTACAAGTCTTGTTAAGCTCAATGATCTCTGCCTCAATATCGGCCGGTAGGTCCAAGCCCGCGAGATTCTTTTCGATCTCAATCACGACATCCTTGTACTTACCGTCATCCGCAAGATTCTGCAGTTCACGCAAGGTCCCGCTCCATTTCACATATTGCTTCATTTGATCCTGAAGATTCTTCTCGGTCTCCTTGGCAGTATTAAGCGCTGCCAATGCATCCTCAAGCCGGGTATTGAGCTCTTGGTTCTCCTTCGTCAGCGCTGAAACCTGTGCGGAATCGTTGGTGGGTTTGGCAAACAGCTGACCGAAATCGATTTTAAGCGTTTCATTCATAGGAACCATGAGCCATATGAAGCACACGACCAAGGCACCCAACACAAAGCCCAATACGTACTTCAAGTAGTAGTGATGATTTTGCTCAGGTGAGAGTCCATTTCCTACCCAAGCCAAGAACGACGAACCTGTCTTGGTTTTACCCTTGCCCTTAACCTTGGATTTATTTCTCAATTTGTTGGATTTGCTCTTGTCATCTTCCGTTGTTGCTTTGCCATCTAAAAGATCCAGATAATGGGAGGCCCTAATGCTGCTATCATCCATTTGGATGACCTTACTAAATAGTCGACGGGCATTTTCTTCGTCATCCAGACTGCTGTAGCAGACCCCCATCAGGTTCATGGCTTCATAGAAGGCCGGGTAAATGGCAATGGCCTTTTTTAAAGCGATAATGGCTATATCTTCATTCTTATTGGCGATTTCTAAAAGAGCCTTATTATACAAATCAATAGCATTTTTCATGTCCTCCGGAATATTCCCGACTTTTTGCTCAACGCTTTCAATATCAATCGCTTTAAATTGGGATAGCTCCTCACTGATATTTAGCATAATAACCCTCCAAAATCCTTATTAAGTGCCCTTATGACATTATCGGCTTAAAATCGGAGCAGAGGACATATACAATACCCTCTTTTTTTATGAACTGAGACATTTTTACAGTTCCTTCATCATTGTATCACTTTTTATAGCGAAATCAAATTACTCATTCACGCCGCAGCATTTTTTATATTTTTTGCCGCTGCCGCAGGGACAGGGATCATTACGTCCAACCTTGGTGCTTTCGCGTTTCTTAGGCTTCTTGACCGTTTCCTCACCATGGGAAGCCTCAATAGGCTTAGCCACCTGTTCACGATGAACCACAACATTTTCCTTACGAATGCGAAGAAGCATCTTGACCGTATCCTGCTGGATAGTACGGATCATTTCATCAAACATTTCAAGGCCTTCACGTTTATAGGCAATGACAGGATCCTGCTGACCGTATGCTCTCAAACCGATACCATACTTGAGCTGATCCATGGCGTCAATGTGATCCATCCACTTTTCATCCACTGTTCTTAAAAGAACTCTTCGCTCAAGCTCACGCAGGAGCTCCTCGCCAAACTCGGCTTCTTTAGCCCCATACATCTCATGGGCTTTATCTCGGAACATTTCCTTAAGCTTCTGAGCGGTTATGGTCTCAAGATCAATGGCCTTTAAATCCAGGGCTCCTGCAGGTAAAAGAACATTTTCCAGTTGTTTGGACATGGCAGTAAAGTCCCAGTTATCCGGAATATCGCTTTCGCTACAGTAGACGTCTACTATACTATCCGAAATCGTATCGATCATCTTATGGATGTAATCCTTGAGATTTTCCCCATTTAAGACCTTGGCACGCTCGGAATAGATGATCTCACGCTGCTTATTCATGACATCGTCATACTGGAGCACATTTTTACGCCTTTGAAAGTTAATGCCCTCAATCTTCTTTTGAGCATTTTCAATAGCGTTGGAAAGAAGCTTTGCTTCAATGGGCTGATTCTCGTCAAGACCCAGAGCACCGACCATACGCTCCATGCGTTCAGAGCCAAAAAGACGCATCAGGTCATCGTCCAGAGCGATATAGAAACGGGTTTCACCCGGGTCACCCTGACGGCCCGAACGGCCTCTTAACTGATTGTCGATACGGCGGGACTCGTGGCGCTCAGTACCGATTATTTTAAGACCACCGGCTTGTATAACCATTTCTTTTTCTTTATCGGTTTCTTTTTTAAACCTCTCGTTGAGCTCCTTGAAAATCTGACGGGCCTTTAAAACCGACTCATCATTGGTTTCATTGTAGCTGATGGAGTCCATGATCAGGGTCTCGTCCATGCCCTGCTTGCGCATTTCCTGCTTAGCCATGAACTCAGAATTACCGCCAAGCTTAATATCGGTACCACGGCCGGCCATGTTGGTTGAAATGGTTACAGCGCCATATTTACCGGCCTGGGCGATGATCTCAGCTTCCTTCTCATGGTACTTAGCATTGAGCACATTGTGCTTGATACCGTTCTTTTTGAGGATTCCGCTAAGCATTTCCGAGGTCTCAATGGAAATGGTGCCCACCAATACGGGTTGACCCTTTTCATGGCTTTGAATAATATCCTGAACGACGGCGGCAAACTTGCCGTTCTTAGACCGATAGACCACATCGTCCATATCCTGACGAATAACGGGGAGGTTGGTGGGAATCGGAATAACATCAAGCTTATAGATAGCTCTGAATTCCTGTTCCTCAGTAAGGGCTGTACCGGTCATACCGGCAAGCTTCTTATACATACGGAAATAGTTCTGGAAGGTAATGGTGGCCAAGGTCTTGCTTTCGTGTTCAACCTTAACCCCTTCTTTAGCTTCTATGGCCTGATGAAGACCATCCGAGTAACGGCGGCCATACATAAGACGGCCTGTAAACTCGTCGACGATAATGACCTCGCCGTCCTTGATAACATAGTCCACATCATTTTTCATGAGGCCGTGAGCCTTCAAAGCCTGATTAATATGGTGGGAAAGGGTCATGTTTTCGACATCGGAGAGATTTTCCACACCAAAATAGCTCTCCGCCTTTTCGACGCCTTTAGTGGTAAGTGTGGCTGTATGGGCCTTTTCATCCACGATATAATCAGCTTCAACCTCATCGGCATGCTGTTTGTCGTCAGTCTCTTTGAAAACAATCTTCTTAAGCCTTTTGGTAAAGGTGTCCGTCTTTTGATAAAGATCGGTAGATTTTTCTCCTTGACCCGAAATAATAAGCGGCGTTCTGGCCTCGTCAATTAAAATGGAGTCCACTTCGTCCACGATGGCATAGTTAAGACCCCGCTGAACCATGTTCTCTTTATAGACCACCATATTATCACGGAGATAGTCAAACCCGAATTCATTGTTTGTTCCATAAGTAATATCCGCATTATAGGCCGCTCTTCTTGCTTCGTTATCCATATCGTGAATGATAACGCCAACCGTTAGTCCTAAAAAGTTATAAATCTTTCCCATGAGCTCAGCCTGGTACTTGG
>JAEYPI010000198.1 GCA_023410885.1 Bacillota bacterium | reverse complement strand
ATTGACGAGGTTCTTACTACCCGTGAGCTTGCCGAGATGATTAAGGAGGCAGGTATTGACTTTAAACATCTCTCCGATGAACAGTTTGATGACCCCATGGGTGAGGCAACGGGTGCCGGTGTTATCTTTGGTGCTACCGGCGGCGTTATGGAAGCTGCTCTTCGAAGCGTTCCCTACCTGTTGACCGGGAAAGACGATGATAATGTGGACATAAAGGTTGTTCGCGGCGTCGATGCGGTTAAGGAAGCTGAGGTAGAGGTTGCCGGCGTCAAAATCAAGGCAGCTGTTGTTCATGGCCTCGGAAATGCCAGAAAGGTTCTTGATAAGATTAAGGCTGGTGAGGCTGATTATCAGTTTATCGAGATCATGGCCTGCCCCGGCGGATGTGTTAATGGTGGCGGACAGCCCATACAGCCTGCGTCGGTCAGAAATGAAATTGATCTTCGTGCAGAAAGGGCAAAAGCCCTCTACCAGGAGGATGAAGCGCTTACCTTGAGAAGGTCCCATCACAATCCTAAGGTGCTCAAGATGTACGAAGAGTACTTCGAGACACCTGGCGGACATAAATCCCATAAGCTCCTGCACACACACTATGTCAGTCGTGAAAATTATCCAGAAAACAACTAAAAATGAGTCGGTATTTTATATGCCACCCTGAAAATATTCAGGGTGGCTTGTTTATGTCGCGCTAATACGATAAAATTATTGGTATGCTTCTTACTGCTAAAAGTGGTAAAGATGCGGTTTCTGACAATAAAATGAGGAGAGCCCCAAACCTCAGGAGGTCGCTAGAGTGGAATTTTCTATTGTACTTAATCAAGTCCTGGTTCTTTTTGTTATTCTTGTTATTGGCTATGCGGCAGGCAAATTTAATATATTGAATGCGGATGGTACTAAGAAGCTTTCTGAAGTACTCCTTTACATAACCTCCCCGATGATGGTTTTAAATGCGTTCTTTATAGCGTTTTCTCGAGAACGGCTTGTCAACATCCTATGGATATTAGGCGTAGGAGCAGGCGCGTATGTGATAACCATCTTATTGTCACGACTGATTTATAAAAGCTTTGATGAGAAAATAAAACCGGTACTCATTTTTACTGCCGTCTTTTCCAATTGCGGCTATATGGGGCTTCCGCTCCTCAATGCTTTGTTTGGCGATGAGGGTGTCTTTTATGGTTCTTTCTATACCGTCGTGTTTTACATTTTTTTGTGGAGCTATGGCTTTATTTTGTTTGGCGGTAAGAGAACCAAGGTCGAGATAGCCAAAAAGGTGCTGCTCAACCCCTCTCTAATCGCCGTTTATATCGGTTTGATCATTTTCCTTTTTGGTATTCGTATGCCCAGCTTCATCCAAGGAGCGGTAAAGGCAGTGGGGGATATGACCATGCCCATCTCCATGCTGATTATCGGGGGTGTCATCAGTACGGTGAAGCTTGCGACAGTCTTCAATGATTGGCGTGTCTATATGGCTTCGGGAGTACGTCTTGTTCTCATACCACTTATTGCTATTGTTGTAGTTCGTCTTACAGGTATGCCGACTCTGCTTGGCGCTGTTTTAACCACAGCCGTTGCCATGCCCGCAGCGACCTCTACAACCATGTTTGCGGAAATGTTTGATAAGGACACTGTATTCGCTTCCAAGTGTGTGACCATTTCAACGCTTTTATCCATTTTAACCATTCCGTTGATGGTCTACTACGGTATCAACAACTTGCTTTAATAGGGGGACGATTCCTAATTAATTTTTTGTAGAGAGTTGTTTTCCCTTGGGATAAAATAAATCAAAACAGGAGGAGTTCAAATGAAAATATCGGAGCTATATAAGGGGAATCGCCAGACTCTGGCTTTTGAGATTTTTCCTCCTAAGCCTGAGGTCCCGGTTGAAACCCTCTTTGAATCTATAGAGGGATTTAAGAAGCTGTCACCGGACTATATCAGTGTTACTTATGGAGCTGGTGGAAGTCAACGGGGAAGAACCGTTGAAATTGCTTCTAGAATTAAGAACCAATATGGTATTGAGACCATGAGTCATTTGACTTGTGTTGGCCACACCGTGGAAGAAATCGATGAGATGCTGGCAGCCATGAGGCGTGAAAATATATCCAATATTTTGGCCTTGAGAGGGGATCCACCAGCCGGTGAGCCGGACTTTGATTTTTCAAAGGGAGCCTTCCAATATGCCAATGAGCTTATTGCACATATTAAGAAATCCAATGATTTCTGCATTGCGGCAGCGGCATACTTAGAAGGACATGTGGACAGTAAAAGGCTTAATGAGGACAGGCTTCGCCTGAAGGAAAAGGTGGATGCAGGGGTGGATATTCTGATCACCCAGTTGTTTTTCGATAATCGACTTTACTTTGATTTCTTAGATAAATGTATTCAGCTTAATATCAAGTGCCCGGTCATTCCGGGTATTATGCCCATCTTTAATTCCAGAATCAAGAATATGACAGCCAGAAGCGGCTGTTCCATTCCTGCTAAGCTGGTCTTAATGATGGATCGCTACCAGGATAGCCCCGAAGATTTACGAAAAGCCGGGGAAGAATATGCGGGTATTATGATTCGGGAGCTCCTGAAGGGTGGAGCACCGGGTGTTCACCTCTATACCATGAATAAGTTGGACTCGACCATAGAAATTCTTAAAGTCGCAGGCTTGTATCAATAGAGGAACAAAGTCAATAATAGTCCAAAAAAGCATAAAAAAGTTAAAACGTTAAAGGGTGAGATTTCTGTTATGAATCCCACCCTTTTTAGTGTAATCGAAAGTTCCTTAAGGATTTTACTTATCGACCGAAAGGCCGGCTTTTTGGATAGCAGGTACAAAAAGACTTGCTGCAGTCACGCCACCGAAGAATTGAACCAAATTCATGGGAATACTTAGAATGGCAGCAACTGGGGTGTACATAAAGGATTCAACAAGAAAATAGCCCATGACCATGCACATACCTGCAGCGGTCATACCCACAATGGCTTTGATGGTAAAAACTTTACTGCCTTCACGCTTTGATATAAAATAAGCAGCTATAGCCAGAATGAGGATAAGAGCGGCAATACCAACAGTCAGGTAAAGGGGAAGTTGATTTAAGGTTTTGTTTGCTTGCGTTAGGGTGGCAGCATCAGCATCCGCGCCTACAATTTCTCCGATGATTTGGCTCTGTCCTATAAGCTGAATTTGTTTTGTAAGGTAAACGAGTGTCCCGGCAGAAAAAGCTATCCATACTGAACATGCAGCAACAACAGAAGTAATTGAAGCCTTCCGGGTTTTTCCGGAGAGTATCAAGCCCATGACAAGGGCCATTAAGGCTTTTATGATTAGTGTGGGCAGGGCATATTGAAGAAAACCGCCGGTAATGTCAGCTAACATGGACCCTACACCGGAGGCAAAAGCTCCAAAAACAGGGCCCAAAAGGATGACAGAGACATAAATCATGCTGTCCCCAAGATGTATATATCCTGATGTATAGGGGACTGGAATCTTAACTAAAAAAGTCAAAACAAAAACCAGAGAAGTCATTAAGCCTGTCAAAACATACTTTTTTGTGCTTTTTTCCATGATGACCTCCGCCTGTCATTAAAAACAACTTTGGTTGGTAGTATAGCATTTCAAGGAGAAAAATGGTAGTGGAAAAAGTCATAATTTTATACGGCTATTTGCACAAATTTTTTACGTTTGAATCCTCTCAAATCAACAGCTTGACCACTATATTAGGAAGTTAAAAGTGATAATATAATAAAAGGAAGATACTAAACCTATCTATTGTAGAAACTTTTGTGTTTTTCTAAGTACAGGCGAGGGTCATTTTTTCATAAACCTGTCTTGTCATACTGGTGGA
This sequence comes from Bacillota bacterium, assembly GCA_023410885.1. GTDB lineage: Bacteria > Bacillota > Clostridia > DSM-8532 > DSM-8532 > DTU059. The sequence continues at coordinate 22,164 of JAEYPI010000198.1, read as the reverse complement.
TGAGTTTCAAGTATTCCTGCAATAACCAATTGTGCTGAATGATGGATTAGCTTTGCCGTCAGGGGCTCCTGGGTTTTGGTCGGGCTTGTCTTGTTTGGCGTCTATTTTCATTCAATGGGGAAGGAAGAGGATACCAAAATGGTGACAGACTATATTCGCGGATACGTTAAAGAAGAGTGCAGCAGATCAACCCTGACCCAGGAACTTTATGAAAATCATATACTTGTGACAGCTTCTTATGGAGCTAGGTTGGCAAGGCTTCTTGGTGCCGATACACAAGTAGTGGAATTGGCTTCTTACCTCCATGATCTCTCCTTGGTTCATGATTTCGAACAACCCTATGACCATAGAATGAAGGGCTCCATACCGGTTGATGAGCTTTTAAAACAGTTTAAATTCTCTGAGGAGACCATCGATCAGGTTAAGGAAGCCATCCTATTGAATACTAAGCCCCTTTCCGGGAAAAAAGCCTCCATTGAGGCGATCTGCCTGTCCAATGCGGATGCCATGTCCAAGCTTGCAAAACCATTCTTTTGGCTCTATTATGGTTACAATCATAAGAAAAGGTCCTATAAGGAAGGTATAGCCGTTTATCTTAAATGGATGGAAGACAATTGGAAGACGATGATTGATCCTGCTAAAGAGATGATGACGGAGAACTACGAATTTTTAAAGTATCTCAAAAAGAGTAATCCTTCTGTGTTGGAATCTTTTTGAGGGGTCTCTTATTAAGATCTCATAGTATGACCATTGATTTACAGTATGATAATGATTATCAACCATGCTTTAAGATCTTTTTCACATCAACCTCCAATACAATTTTTTTGCTTTTTGCTAGAGTCTGGATAAAAACGTGCGGATGTATTATGATAAGAAAAAGAGCGTAACTCTGAATGCGATACTGTGAAGGAGTGTTTAATGTGGCGGACGAAATGAAGACCGGAAATGATGATGTTTCCAAGGTTGGTCAGGCCTTATTAATAACCGTTGACGATACGGTTGAAGCCGATATTTTAGAGTCAAAGCTCCAGGTAAGCGGAATTCCGGTATTAAGACAATATCGGGAAACGGGTGCCTATTTAACCCTCATACTGGGTAAAACCTCCTTTGGCGTGGATATGTATGTTCCTAAAGACATGCTGGAGGAGGCCAAAAATATTATAGCTTCGGCTGAGGATGTCAAGGATGAGGACATTCTTTCAGACCCCTCTTTCTCAGACGAATCCCTTAAAAAAGCCAATGAAGAGTTTCTAGAAAAAATGGATAGGCGTACATGGTGGATGGCAGGTTTTTTCTTTGCTGCCGTAGCCATCATCCTCTATATTGTCCTGGTACGTTAAGGGGGCAAAGGTTCAAGTTTGATTTTAAAAATGCTTCGTGGCAAGCTCAGAGGATGCCAGAAAAGCAAATTCTATGTTGAATAAACCTATTAAGGTGTTATAATAATCTTACCTGTTACCGAAATCAAAGATTTCGAACAGGTACCCAAGTTATTGATACTTCGTATTAATAATCTTACCCGTTACCAGAGTTCGTTCCTAAAGGAACGAACAACAAGCCTCGACCCGCAAGAGAAATCAAAGATTTCGAACAGGGACCCAACTTATTGATACGACCTATTTATAAAAAAATAGCTTCAGGCAAAAATACACAAGATTATGAGTAGTGGAGTTGATTCAAAAATGGAGAGGATTGAGATCCGAAAACTAAACGCCTCCTACCAAGCGCTTTCCGATAAGGAGATCCTGGTATGTGGTTGGGTGCGTACTATCCGTGACACAAAGACCTTTGGCTTTATCGAAATAAATGATGGTTCGTTCTTTAAGAATCTTCAGGTGGTCTTTGACGATAGCCTCGCAAACTTCCTGGAAATTGCCCGTCTGAATGTAGGAAGTTCTATCCGGGTGACAGGCCGTGTAGTTGAGACACCCCAGGCGAAACAGCCCTATGAGATTAAGGCGACGGCAATAGAAGTGGAAGGCACATCCTTACCCGAATATCCTCTTCAGAAAAAGCGCCATACCTTTGAGTATCTAAGGACCATCGCTCACTTACGACCCAGAACCAATACCTTCTCAGCGGTTTTTAAGGTTCGTTCGGTGCTGGCTTATGCCATTCATCGCTTCTTCCAAGACAGAGGATTTGTCTACGTGCATACTCCCATTATCACCAGCAGCGACTGTGAGGGTGCAGGGGAGATGTTCCAGGTGACCACACTGGATATGAAAAATCCACCCAGGACCGATAAGGGTGAGGTGGATTACAGTGAGGATTTTTTTGGCAAGCACACCAGCCTTACGGTGAGCGGTCAGCTGGCTGTTGAGCCTTATGCCATGGCCTTCGGAAGTGTATATACCTTTGGGCCTACCTTCCGGGCGGAAAACAGCAATACCACACGCCATGCCGCAGAGTTCTGGATGATTGAGCCCGAGATAGCCTTTGCCGACCTTTCCGACGATATGAAGCTGGCTGAGGATATGATTCGATATATTATTGGTTACGTTATGGAACATGCCAAGGAAGAGATGGATTTCTTCAATGAGTTCATTGATAAGGGCCTTTACGAAAGACTTAACGGCATACTCAATTCAGAATTTGGCTGTATTACCTATACCGAGGCGGTTGAGCTTCTTGAAAAAAGTGGTCACCCCTTCCAATATCCCGTAAAGTGGGGCTGCGACCTTCAAACGGAACATGAGCGCTATTTAACTGAACAGATTATGAAAAAGCCCGTGTTTGTCATCAACTACCCCAAGGAGATCAAAGCCTTCTACATGAAGCTTAATGATGATAATAAGACTGTTTCTGCCATGGACCTTCTGGTGCCCGGAGTAGGGGAGATTATTGGCGGAAGCCAGCGTGAAGAGCGCCAGGACGTTCTCGAAAAGCGCATGGATGAGATGGGGCTTAATAAAGAAGACTATAACTGGTATCTGGATACCCGCCGTTTTGGGGGAACCCGCCACGCAGGCTTCGGACTTGGTTTCGAACGTATGCTCATGTATATGACGGGCATGCAGAACATCCGTGACGTAGTACCGTATCCTCGAACCGTTAAGAATGCTGAATTTTAAATATCTGATATCAATAAAAACGGCCCGGAATTGACTACCAATTCCGGGCCGTTTACTACCTGAAGCTATACTTTAAATTTAGAAACCATTTCGGCCAATTTCTCTGAGCTGCCCTTGGAGATATTCCCTTGATTGACAACCTCACCTGCAGCCTCAACAATGCCCCCAACCTTCTGTGCAATATTTGATGTCCCGGAGGCGCCTTCATTTGTCGCATAAGTAATTTCATTAATAGCTTTAATCATGTTTTGGATGGAAGCGGACAATTGCTCGGAGGTCGCACTGAAATCCGTCATGATTTGGTCGACTTGTTCCGCATCCTTATCATATTGCTCACCGGTTTCCACCAAGGCCTCATAGTCAGCTAAAACAGTCTTATCCATAAAGCTTAAGAGGTTTTCTGAGCTCTCGGAAAGGTTCGAAACGGAAGAAACCACTTCCTGTGTAATCTTTTGGATCTCAGTAACCGCATTCTTGGAGTTTTCGGCCAGCTTTCTGATTTCATCCGAAAGTACTGCAAAACCTTTACCTGCCTCACCTGCTCTTGCTGCCTCTATAGCTGCATTCAAGGCTAAAAGATTGGTCTGGGAGGTTATTTGCAGTATGGTACCCGTAAGAACATTAATTTGGTCCACCGCTTTAGATTGTTCAATGGCCTCTTTCAGTTGAGCATGTGCTTGTGAATAGACATCAACTGCTCTTTGCTGCGATAATCTGGCTTTATCTTTAAGCGCGTTGGCCCTGTTGCTTATTTCTTTGGCAGTGGTAGCTCCATCCTCCGCTTTAGCCGCTATGGATTCTATTGCTGCGTCTATCTCCAATGAAGTGGCATTCATTTCTTCAGAAGATGCAGCGGTTTCCTCCATGCTTGCCGACAATTCCTGGGTTGTCGCGGATACATCTTCAATATGGTTATTAAGCGATTTCATTTCTTCATTTAATATATCAATAGATTCAGAAACATTATTGGATTCTTGAATAACGCCACTAACAAGTGTTTTAATTGATTTTTGCATTGTATCCAGAGATCGTGTTAAGAGACCGATTTGGTCCTTCCTTTTTGTCTCCTTTTCAGGTATGGATTGTGTAAAATCTCCGGTTGCTATATTGCTTAAAAGATTGGTAACGTGCGTTATGGGTCTCATGATACCGATAGCAATGGTAACAGCAAATAAACAACCACCTACTATAAATATGATGGATATGATTAACGAAAAGAGCTTCAACTTTTGAAGCCCTTCTAAAGCTTCCTCCCTGGGGTCCGTTATTCCAAGAGACCAATTGGTTCCTGGGACAGGCGCAAAACCTATAGTTTTGGCAATACCCTCATATATATATTCGCCTAATCCGGATTCGCCCTTTGCCATTTGTTCATGAACCTTGGATAAGGAAAGGAGTTCCGGATTTGTCTTTGCTTTTTCAATGATATTCTCCATTTGCAAAACAAGATCCCTGTTATCGTGAGCAATAGTTATACCGGAATCATTGAGCATAAAGGCTTTTCCCAATTCTCTGAAGGTAATGTCGCTAATAAGATCACTTAAGGTGTTGCCATCCCGGATTGCTACCAAAACGGCCACAACTTGGCCATTATACTTGATAGGTACGCTAAAAGCCATGACAACAGAGCTGCCATCTTCATCAATGAAAGGATCGGAAACATACTGTTCTCCTAACATGGGCTTTGTAAAATAAAGACTCTCTTTAATATCAACGCTAGAAAGGTCGGTCGTTTGCATCTTTCCGTCAGTACCAGCGATGCCCATTCTGATATGTCCATATGTCATGATTTCAGCATTTAGAATATTGAGCTTTTCTGCCCATGGTATATTGGGATCGTTTATTGAGCGCGTCTCTGCAAGCGTTTCAAGGAGATTCAGCTCAGTTTCAATCCGGCTTTGCACAATTTTTCCCCCTTGCTGGGAGATACTTTGGAGAGAATATTCAGTTTCTTTCTCTAGTGTGTCTGCCGCTAAAGCATATGACAAAAATCCATAGCCCACGCAAATAACAAGTATGAGTAATCCAAAACTAATAGCGATTTTTGTTGTCAAGCTCTTATTCATTGCTACCCCCCGACAAAAATAATTGTCAACTGATGTCTTAACGAATTATATGACAATTTCTACATTTGGACAAGGACATATCTGGAAATACCACGCAATTTCACATTTGAAAGTTCAATCTAATAACCCTATACTTTAAGCCTTGAAACCAATCTGCAAGCTTTTCTTCTGGTTGGCCATATTCTTTGATACCGAGCAATGCGCGTTGGGGACAGCATTAAACTGAAACCAGATATATTAGGAATTTTAAAACAGTGGTCGTTAGGAATAATTTATCTGATATAATAGAAGATATGGAGTTAAATCCTATCATACTTTACTGGTCGCTAGAAAGGTACAGCAGCAAATGGGCAAACAGAATAAAATGAGCATTGGAAGAATACTTTTTTCATTTTTAAAGGTTGGAGCCATTGGTTTTGGAGGAGGCAGTGCGCTCATTCCGGTGGTTGAAAAAGAACTCGTGCAGGATCAAAAAGCGATGTCAGAGCAGGACTACCTAAAGCATACGGTGGTTGCTAACATTACTCCCGGTGCATTACCGGTCAAGCTTGGCGCTACTTGCGGGTATCAATTGAGGGGGACAGGGGGGGCTCTCGCAGGCGCATTTGGTGTGGCTTTTCCTGGCGTGTTATTTACAGTGGCATTTATGGCACTGTTTTCCGTATTGGGAGAGGGCGTAATCAATTACTTTAACTATGCCTCGGTAGGCATTACTGCGTTTATTGTGTTCCTTTTAATAAGCTATGTCTTAAGAACCATAAAGGCCGGTGAGATGAAAACTAACCTGGTACTATGTTTGGCGGCCTTTGCCCTAACGGGTGGGAAAGAACTGCGTGAAATATTAGGGCTCATTTTAAACATAGACTATCAGCTCCTTGGAATACCTTTATTTGATATTCCCACAATCAATCTGATTATCATCTCTTTCTTTATTATTTTACTTCTGGAAAAGCTACGATCAAGGGCGGAGTACATTATTGTATTTTCACTGTCCATTCTCTACGCTTTTTTTGTAGGCAAATCCGGAAAGGCATTAGGGGTGGACAGGTACGGAGGCCTTATTCTGCTTTTAATGCTGGCATTGGTGGTGCTGGCCTTTGTCGTCAGGCAAAACCGCTCAAGCCTGAAAAACAAAATTACCTTAAATAAATCTGTTTTGGTTACCTTTGTGGTGTTCCTGCTCATTCCCCTTCTTCTTGTAGGTACCACTCAACTATTAATACCAATATCAGCAGATCATAATGTGATGGAATTTCTTACACAAGTCAGTTCTTCCACCATAACGTCCTTTGGTGGTGGAGAGGCTTATGTGTCGGTTGCGGACGGCATATTTGTACAGGGAGGTTACATCGAACCCGATAAGTTCTATACCAGATTGGTTCCTGTGGCCAACTCATTGCCGGGGCCCATCCTGATTAAAATTGCATCAGGTATTGGGTATATGTTTGGTGAGCAGGCAGGCGGTGCATTGGCAGGATGGATTTTTTCACTTACAGCGGGGGCCATGGCCATTGGTGTATGTAGTGCCCTTGCGATTCTGGTTATGAGTCTGTATGATAGCGTGAAACAGTGGCAGTTTATCACTAATCTCAAAAAGTACATTCTTTCTGTCATTTGCGGCATGCTGCTTTCCACTTCCTGTGCCATGCTTTTTGAAAGCATGAAGATTACCGGTGAAAAGGGGATACCAGGCCTAGTTTCGCTACCGGCTATAATACTTTCTGTGTATGGTATTCATCTTTTACATAAGCGATTTCATCTACATGACGTGGTATTGCTTCTCATAGCAGCAGCGGCAAGTCTTGGGATATTAGTTATCATTTAAGTGTAAAAAAGGGGTTGGCTCAAGCTTTTCAAGTTTGAAGCACCCCTTTTACTTTGAAAAACTATTAGATTATAAAGCAAATGAGAATAACCAAAAATAGCTGTATGCTTGGTTCCCAATTGATGATCTATGAGCAAACACAAACTTACTGGGCTAAAAACCTCTTAATAAGTGATTCGCGAGCAAGCTTCTCCATCCGGTCTTCAAGGGGAAGCAGACCTTGATAATCCGGATATTTGTTTAAAAGTGCAAGGGAGATCAGATGATCAGCCAATGCGGGGTTTTTGGGCAGTAAGCTTCCATGGGAATAGGAACAATAGGTGTTCTTATAAACAGCACCCTCAAAGCCATCTTCTCCATTGTTTCCAAAACCTTTTACCACTTTGCCCAGAGGCTTAACCCCTTCTCCTAGGTAGGTTTTTCCGGAGTGATTTTCAAACCCTACGATATAATGGCTATCCTCCTGACTATTCAAAAAGTCGATCTCATAGACCAGATTGCCGATTAATCGCGTTTCACTGCCATGAGTCCATAAGTTCAAGGCACCGATACACTCTATTTCTTTATCGGTATGGGTTCTGTAGTATTTTCCTAAAAGCTGTAGACCACCGCAAATGCCTAAGAAAACCTTGCCTGCTTCAACGGCTTCAATGATATGCTGGCGCTTTCCATTCATGAGATCATCCTGAATAATTGTTTGCTCATAGTCTTGGCCGCCGCCTAAAAAGATAATGTCATAGTCCTCGTATTGAAAGGTATCATGTAGCGAAACGGTAACAACCTTGGTCTCAATATCACGCCATTGACAGCGTTTTGAGAGGGCAATGATATTCCCTCTGTCACCGTAAAGATTCATAAGATCGGGGTAAAGATGGCATATAGTTAATTCGTACATAAGATTCTCCTTTGCTTTTAGGCAGGTTTTAGCCTTTTTCTTTTAATCCCATCCTACTCCCAGAACTCTCTGAGATTAAAGCGCTCTTTCAGGCTTTTACGTATGTCCAGCATGGCCGTATAGGTGGGAAGAAGGTAGAGGGTCTCTTCTTCAGCCGAGATCTGAATCATGGCTTCGATAAGCTTTCCCTCGTCATGTTCAATTTGAATGTGATCTTCAGGAATACCGGCGTATTTGAGGCGCACTGCCATATCCTCTGCCCGCAGACCTGAAACATAAAAGGCTCGGACCTTCTCCTGCATAAAGGATAGAATCTCAAAATCCACATCCCAAAGCCAGGAAATATCCGTTCCGTCAGCCAGCTTGTCGTTAATGGCAAGGGCCACCACGCAGGAATCTTTTTGAGTCAGCAGGTACTTAAGTACCTGATTAAAGCCCGTGGGGTTTTTTACAAGAATCATGTTGAGCTTTCGATTATGGACCGATACGGATTCCATACGGCCAAATCCGCACTCAAAGCCTTCCAATACACGGATAAGGCCGTCTTCTCTTAAATTAAGTAAATGGCCTAAGGCTGCACCCGCAAGGGCATTATAAATATTATAAAGACCCGGAAGCGCTAATTTTACCGAGAATTTTTCCTGGGGCACTTGTATTTCTATGGTTGAGCTTAAGTTATCATATTCAAGGATTTGAGTGCACTCGACCTGGGCCTGAGGTCTTTCATAGCCGCAGGAAGGGCATTGAAAATGGCCGAGATGTCCAAAAGAGGTTGAATCATAGGTATAACGCGTTTTACAGTGGATGCAAAACGCCGCATCAACGTTACCACTGGTATCAGCCTCGGGGTAGACGCCGGCGCCCAGTCCAAAGTAGTATACGGTATTGGGAACGTTCTGGCCTAGAGAGGCGCAGAGTGAATCATCGGCATTTAAGATGAGTGTGGTATCGGGACAGCCTGCAAGGCCCTCTCGAACACCATTTAAAGTGGTATAGAGCTCACCGAAACGGTCAAGCTGGTCTCTGAAAAAGTTGGTCACGATGACCATCTCAGGCTTTAGCTTGGGGGCAACGGTTCGAAAGGCGGCCTCGTCTGTTTCAAGAAGTGCAGTTCTCACAAGAGGCTTTCCCGTTAGTGACAGGGCACTGATCAACGTGGTGGTAATGCCGCTTGCAAGATTGGCTCCCGACTTATTAGTAATATATTTGGTGCCGCTTTGATCCAGCATACCCGCTACAATACGCGAGGTTGTGGTCTTTCCGTTAGTGCCGGTAATCATGATGACTCTGAATTTTCCCGAAAGCTCAGTTAACACAGCGGGATAGAGTTTGAGTGCAATTTTACCGGGTAGACTTGTCCCACCACGCTTTAGAAGCCTGAGCCCCCAAAGGGTTAATTTTGTTATTATAATGGCCAAGCTAAAACGACATTTTTTTAATAATTTCTTCATCCTTACACTCCTAGAATAGCTCCATAAGTTAAGGACGGATTGCTTTCCGTCCTCTTTGACCCAGTTCTTTAGCTGTATTATATCCGCTTTATCTGTGCTCGTAGTCATGATCACAGGTGTAATGGGTAATAATCCGTTTTGATGAACACCTTTAAAAAAGCGAGGTATGTTATATAATTATCTTTAATGGATTAAAACATGTCCTTATTATACAATAAGATAAGAATGGAGTACAAGGTCAAAGAACATGCGGGAGGACTAAAAAAGAATGAATGAAAAGTTATTGATTGTTGATGGCAATAGTATTTTAAATCGGGCGTTCTATGCCATTAAAGGACCGAGAATGCTGACTAAGGCTGACGGGACACCCACTAATGCTGTTTTTGGATTCATCAACATTCTTAATAAATATATGGAAGAAGAAAAACCTGACTATTTGGCTGTGGCCTTTGATTTAAAAGCCAAAACCTTTCGCCATCATATGTATGAGGGCTATAAAGCTGACCGCAAGGGTATGCCCGATGAGCTGGCTGCACAATTGCCCCTTGTAAAACAGGTCTTAAAGGCAATGAATATTGAGATTGCTGAAGTAGAGGGGTTGGAGGCCGATGATCTTATCGGTATTTATTCCAAAACTGCTGAGACAGAGGGTATGCGGGTATCGGTCCTAACAGGGGACCGAGATGCGCTGCAGTTGGTCAGTGATTTAGTTTCAGTCATCGTTCCTACCACCTCCAAGGGACAGACCCTGACCACTAAGTACACCCCTGCGGAGATTATGGATAAATATGGGGTAGCGCCCGCAAGCTTGATTGAGGTCAAAGCCCTCATGGGTGACCCATCCGATAATATTCCCGGTGTTAAGGGCGTGGGGGAGAAAACGGCGTTAGAGCTTATCAAGGAGTATGGTAATTTGGACGGACTCTATGAAAATCTGTCTTCAATCACCAAGGCGAAGCTAAAGGCCAATTTGGAAGAATGCAAGGATTTGGCCTACCTAAGCCGTATTTTAGGAACCATTGTACGAGAAAAAGACGGATTGGCCGAAATTTCAACCTTTAGACGTCAGGATGTCAATAAAGAAGCGCTTTTGAGGCTTTTTCAGGATTTGGAATTCAATAGTTTCATTAAAAAAATGGGGTTGGAAGATCAGGTCGTTGAGTCCGCACCTGCCTTAGAAACAATCGATTGCGTGCTTATTCAGGATGTCGGCACACTTACCGAAACCCTAGTGCAGCTCTCACAACTGGAAATCTTAAGCTTTTTACCCCTGCTGATGCGATCCGAGAGCGTGGGGGGTAACTTGCTGGCTCTGGGGTTGGGTACCACCGAGAAGCACTATTTTATATCGACTCTGGACATTGAGGAGCATGCTTTGGCTCAGGCCTTGAAGACCCTTTTTGAGAGCAAAGCACTCACCCTTGTCAGCCACAATGTCAAGGAACTCTACACCTGGGCTTTGAGCCATGGTATGGAAATAAGCTGCCAGCTCTTTGACTTAATGGTTGCAGAATATCTGATTGATGCGTTGGCCAATACCTATTCCATTCCTGTATTGGCTAAGAAATATCTGGGACAAGAGCTTTCATTGCCTGAGGACCCCAAGGGGAAAGGCAAAAAGGCAGCCCCTGAGCCGGATCAGGGGCAATGGGCGCAGCTTGTTAGCAGAGCCCTTTCAGCGTTCCACCCCATCTATGAAAAGCAAAGAGAGCTTTTAACCGAAAGCCAGCAAAACAGTCTTTACTATGATATGGAGCTCCCTCTTTCACTGGTGCTGGGAAGCATGGAGTATTACGGCTTTAAAGTGGATCAGAAGAACCTTGAGGAATACGGCGAACGGCTTGATAAGCGAATCCGGTCCTTGGAGCAAACCATTTACATGCTGGCCCTTGAGGAGTTTAATATTAATTCACCCAAGCAATTAGGGGTTATCCTCTTTGAGAAGCTGGGCCTAAGAGCCATCAGGAAAACAAAAACAGGCTATTCCACCGATGCAGAGGTGCTCAATGAACTGTCGGATGCTCATGAGATTATCCCCTGTATCCTAGAATACCGGCAATTGGTCAAGCTCAAATCCACTTATGCCGAGGGTTTGGTCAAGGTTATCAACCATGAAACCGGAAGAATTCATTCCAGCTTTAATCAGACCGTGACTGCCACAGGACGCATTTCAAGTACGGAGCCTAACTTGCAGAATATCCCCATCCGCACCGAGCTGGGTCGGGAGATTCGCCAGGCTTTCATTCCGGAAGAGGGCTTTATGTTTGTGGATGCCGACTATTCTCAGATTGAGCTCCGGGTTTTGGCCCATATTACAGGGGATGAGATGCTTAAAAAGGCCTTTGTTGAAGGTGTTGATATTCATACACTGACGGCTTCCCAAGTCTTTAGGGTTCCTTTGGAAGAGGTAACCTCCGAAATGCGCAGGAGCGCCAAGGCGGTTAATTTTGGTATTGTCTACGGCATCAGCGATTTTTCTTTATCAAAGGACATCAATGTCACAAGGAAAGAAGCAGCCCGATATATTGACAATTATCTGTCCACTTATTCAAAGGTTCGGGAGTACATGGACGATACCGTAAAATATGGTCAGGACAAGGGATATGTGGAAACTATGTTCCATAGAATGCGCTATATCCCCGAGCTTAAATCCCCGAATTTTCAGGTTCGAGCCTTTGGTAAAAGAGTGGCTATGAATACCCCCATACAGGGGAGTGCGGCAGATATCATTAAAATTGCCATGGTTAAAGTGTGGCATGAGCTTCAGGTGAGAGGTCTGAAGTCCAGACTGATTTTACAGGTTCATGACGAGCTCCTGGTTGAAACCTGGACAGAGGAATTGGATCAAGTTAAGGAGATTGTTAAAAAGAACATGGAAGAGGCCGTCAAGCTTTCAGTGCCCCTAGTGGCCGATGTCTCAACGGGAAGGACCTGGTACGAGGCTAAATAAGCAGCTTTTAGAGGATATAAAAAGATTGGGAGCACCATAGGATATGAGCATGACAATTATTGGGGTAACAGGCGGAATCGGGGCAGGAAAGTCCTCGGTATCCTTCATCTTACATGAGCTTGGGGCCAAGGTTATAGACGCCGATCAACTATCCCGCGAGGTGGTTGAACCCGGAAAACCGGCATGGCATCAAATTGTGACGTCCTTCGGAATAGAAGTCCTTCAGCCTGATAAAAGCCTTAACCGAAAACTGCTGGCCCAAAAGGTTTTTCACAGTGAAGCCCTACGGCTCAAGCTTGAGGCCATCATACATGCCCAGGTTATCCAATGCATGAAAGAGGACCTGTCAGCGTTCAAAGACCAGGGATATGAGGGAATAGTTGTTTTAGACGTACCTATTCCGGTTGAGCATGGTTTTCTCGATACGGTAGATCAGGTCTGGGTGGTATCAGCCCGTGAAGAGACGCGCATCCAACGGGTCATGGCCAGAAGCGGACTTACTTATGATGAAGCGAAAAGTCGCATTGATGCACAACTGAAACAGGAGGAATACCAAAAGCTAGCCCATCGGATTATTGAAAATGACGGAACCCTGGAAGAATTAAAAGGGACTGTAGAGGAGATGGTTAAAGGGCTTTCTGGATAGATAGCCAACCCATAGCCAACGAGCGCTAAGGTATAAGGACTTGTATATAAGTCACGATTAAGGTACACTTAATGAGGAACCCAGAGCATCCTTACCTTATAAATAGGAGGTAATCTTCATGACAAATGCAATGTTTGCGCGGGACATTTTATATCCCACCCAAAAACCTTTTGAACCCGGTAGTGTTCATGTTACCGTTCATCCTCCTGAAAACTCTGGAGGTATTCCCATGGTCATTGAAGCTAAGACAAATCACAACCCCTTGGACTATATTACCGAAATTCTGGGAATACTGCAAGCTGATGTCTTTGATAGGATTAGAATTGATATTAAGGCTAGCGGAATATTGTTTTTTAGGAAGCAGGATGGTAGCTTTTATCGCGTAAAATATACAGGTAAAGATCAATACACTGCTGAGAAAATTCAGCAGACTGAAGAACTGTTTTGAGGGAACTTGAGTACTTAAGCCTTGATTTGTCGTCATTTTCTGATACAATATTACTGTTTTGATGTGAACTTTTTCACAAAACATAAAAACTAAAGGAGTTGAAGCTCATGCCACTAGTTAATACTATTGAGATGTTTAAGAAGGCATATGAAGGCGGTTACGCCATTGGTGCTTTCAATGTAAACAACATGGAAATCGTTCAGGGAATTACTGAGGCTGCAAAGGAAGTCAAGGCACCTCTCATCCTGCAGGTTTCTTCCGGCGCAAGAAAGTATGCTAACCATACCTATTTGATGAAGCTTATCGAAGCTGCTCTTATTGAGACCGATCTGCCAATCGCTGTTCACCTTGACCACGGCGATACCTTTGAGCTCTGTAAGTCCTGTATCGATGGCGGTTTTACTTCCGTCATGATCGATGGCTCACACCATTCTTTCGAAGACAATATCGCGCTTACCAAGAAGGTTGTTGAATATGCTCATGCTCACGGTGTAACCGTTGAAGGCGAGCTCGGCCGTCTTGCTGGTGTTGAGGACGATGTTAATGTTTCTGCTGAGGATTCAAGCTATACCAGACCTGAAGAGGTTGAGGAATTTGTAAGCCGTACCGGCGTTGACTCTTTGGCTATTGCCATCGGAACCAGCCACGGTGCATTCAAATTCACAGGTGAAGCTCATCTTCGCTTTGATATCCTTGCAGAAGTTGGAAAGAGACTTCCTGGCTTCCCAATTGTTCTTCATGGTGCATCCTCTGTTATTCCTGAGTATGTTGACATGATCAACAATTTCGGTGGGAAAATGCCTGGTGCGAAGGGCGTTCCCGAGGATATGCTGAGAAAAGCAGCTTCCATGGCTGTTTGTAAGATCAACATTGACTCAGACCTTCGTCTGGCTATGACCGCTTCTATCCGTAAGGTATTTGCTGAAAGCCCAAGCGAGTTTGACCCCAGAAAGTATCTGGCTCCTGCTCGTTCCGAGATTAAGAAGCTCGTTACCAACAAGCTGATTAATGTTCTTGGCTGCGCTGGCAAGGCATAAGCATTTCCAAAGTTTTGTAAACCCTAGATCATTTAGGAGGCTGACTCAAAAATGAGCAATCATTTCTGGGACCAGCCTCTTTTTGGTAATTTGATCACGATGGTCTTACTCTAATATTCACGTAGAAATCTTTTAGAAAACGTGATATATACCCGTTATCCTTTAAAGCTCAATTAACTATTAGTATGAAGGGGTAATTTTATTGCGACCTTTGCTAACTGCATCAAAGTATCGGTATCATTAAGCTCTGGCTTTTCATAGAGGCACAGGGCTAGGGTGGAAAGCAAGGTTCCAGTGTCTTTGGCCAGGCATAACCCGGCTTTTTGAAGGTCAAGGCCTGAGACAGCAAGCTTAAGGGGGATGAAGTCCGTGTTAAGGCTTGAACAATGGTCTGCATGATAATCCTTGGCAGGAATATTTATTAAACTCAATAAGGACAGCAGCTGCAAGGCATTTCTTGCTGTGTTCTCGCCCAATTCGGAAACGAGCTTTCTGATGTTCCGTCTTGTATAGGTTCCAAACTCCTCAAGGCCCTGAATATGCCGGGTAACGCCACGGATTGTTGCGCCATCATATTTAAGACGATTGAGAAGCATACGCGCCTTAATTGGGGCATCACCTTCAAAGCAGGTATAAAATAACAGGGTTAAGAGAAGCACCCTTGCGTCAGAATGATTGGCAAGGTGTGCGGCATTGTCTTTCCAGCTTTGAGATAAGGTTGTTAACCCGGGGAAAATAATTTGATTAAGCCCGGTTTGCCAAAGAAGAAAAAACCTTTCAGGTGCAGGAGATTCTAAGATTTTATTGACTTCCGCCTGAATTCGTTCCATACTAACATAGGCAAGGTCTCTAGAAAGTCTTTGAATAGCAGCGAAGGTTTTATTCTCAATGTCAAAGGCCAATTGAGCAGAGAAACGCACAGCGCGGAGCATTCGGAGTGCGTCCTCTGAAAAGCGTTTGACAGGGTCGCCTACGCTACGGATTATTTTCTTATGAATATCATCCAAGCCGCCAAAGGGGTCAACCAGTCCCTCTTTTGGATGATAGGCCATGGCGTTCATGGTAAAATCTCTACGGGCCAAATCTTCGGATAGGGATTCTGTAAAATCCACATGATCCGGCCTACGATGATCAGAATAGTGAGCTTCTCTGCGCCAGGTGGTGACTTCTACCAGGGTACCGTCATAAGAGACAGTTACTGTACCATGCTTCAAGCCTGTGTCATAGGTTGTTTTAAAAAGTGCTTTAACCGCATCAGGTGTGGCATTGGTAGTGATATCCCAATCCTTGGGGACTTTTTGGGTAAGCATATCACGCACGCAACCGCCGACTAAGTGGGCAGAAAAACCACTTTTATTCATAATGGAAATAATAGAGCTGATATTTCTGGGAAGAATAAACAGCATAAGTAAAAGCTCCAAAAAGATTTTATATAGTAACGGGATACAATTTATGGTATAAAGAGAGTGGTGCTATGATTATTATACTTGAATGGTCAAAATAATCATAGCTCGTTTGAAAGTTTGTCCAATGAGTACGCATAAGGCCTGGGAGTACGTTACCACCGTTGAATCCTGTCTTTATAAAATACTCTTGCTATAAAATTGAAGGTTTCTGAGAAGTTTTTCTTAGTTTTGTATAGGATGAATCACCTCTCAGACTTTATATAACATGACCGTTTTCCTTGTACCTTATGCCCCTTCGGTCAGGTCGTCCTTTTAAGGGGATGGTAGCGCGCATCACTGTAAGGATGTCCCATACCGATGGGCAAATGAGTAGGGTGCGGGGTTAACGGGATAAATCCGGAGCAGTAGCCAACAGACTGTATTCCGGAACCACTTTATAAGGGAATGGATAGCATGGACTCACCGGGCTTTATTGAGCGGTGCGATTGTCTATCATGCTGTATTCCCTGTCTGTCTAAATATAAAAGCCTACGTAAGAAGAAGGCATCGAATAATAATTTTGGAGGTTAGAAAACGTGGCAGCAAAGAAAAGAAACAAGTTAAAAGTCATTCCCCTTGGCGGGTTGGAAGAGATTGGGAAGAATATGACCCTTTTCGAATATGGGGAGAATATCATTGTGGTGGACTGTGGTCTTGCCTTTCCTGAGGATGAAATGCTCGGTATAGATTTAGTTATTCCCGATGTCACTTATCTGGAACGCAATATAGAGAAGGTGCATGGTATCCTGGTCACCCATGGTCATGAAGACCATATCGGTGCCTTGCCCTATGTGTTAAGAAAGGTTAATGTTCCGGTATACGGCACAGAGCTTACCCTTGGCCTTATAGAAAACAAGCTCTCGGAATATGAAATGACCGACAAGGCTGATCTGCGCAAGGTTAAAGCAGGTCAGACCATACAACTGGGTCCATTTAAAATTGAGTTCATTCGATCAACCCACAGTATTGCAGATGCCGTAGCAATGGCCATCGATACTCCTGTGGGCATGGTCTTCCATACCGGGGATTTTAAAATTGACCAAACACCAATAGAAGGTGCGCCTATTGATCTTCTTCGCATTGCAGAGCTGGGAAAGAAGGGCGTGCTGCTCCTAATGTCGGACAGCACCAATGTGGAACGTCCCGGTTATACCATGTCGGAAAGAACAGTGGGAGAGACCTTTGATAATGTTTTTCGTGGTGCTCAGGGCCGCATTATCGTGGCCAGCTTTGCATCCAATATCCATCGTATTCAACAGATTATTAATTCCGCTGTCAAATACGGGAGAAAAGTAGCTCTTGTTGGGCGCAGCATGCTAAATGTGGCCAATACTGCCACAAAACTGGGTTATTTGTCCTTCCCGGAGGATACGGTCATTGACATAGACAGGATAAAAAAGCTTAATCCCAATCAGGTTGTTATTATTACGACGGGGAGTCAGGGGGAACCCATGTCGGCCCTGGCCCGTATAGCAGCATCGACCCATAAAAAGGTTGAAATTATGGAGGGGGACTTGGTTATTATTTCAGCAAGCCCCATTCCCGGCAATGAGAAATTTGTTTACCGTGTCATTAATGATTTATTTAAAAAAGGCGCGGATGTCATCTACGACACACTGGCTGATATCCATGTGTCAGGCCATGCCAAGCAGGAAGAGCTAAAGCTTTTGCACCGTCTTATCAATCCGAAATTCTTTATGCCTGTCCACGGGGAATACAGAATGCTCAAAAAACATGCCAAACTGGCTATGAGTTTGGGTATGGAGGAAAAGGATATTTTTCTCATGGAGAATGGCAAGGTGTTGGAGCTGACCAGTAAATCGGCTAAGGTTAACGGTAATGTCCAGTCGGGCAGCATATTGGTAGACGGTCTTGGTGTTGGTGATGTGGGAGATGTGGTTTTAAGGGACCGGAAAATACTATCCGAGGATGGACTGATTATCGTTGTCGCCACTATTGACTCCAAAGGGTCCTTTGTGGCCAATCTTGAAATCATGTCCCGTGGCTTTGTCTATGTAAAGGAATCTGAAAAACTCATTGAGGAAGTCCGGAGTATTGCTAGGGAAGCCTTGATTAAATGTGTCAGTAAAAAAGGCGGCAATTGGTCAGCCATAAAGAACGCCATCAAGGATGAGCTCAGTACCTTCTTGTATCGACGGACCATGAGAAGGCCCATGATTATCCCCATCATTGTTGAGGTTCAGCCCCAGGATGAATATTCCCAGGCTTAATTCCAAGATGAACAGGGTCAGCGTCATACTTGGTAGAAATAAAGGGTTTTGGATATTTTCCAAAACCCTTTTGATGTACGGCTCTTTCACCTTTTAACGGTAGTTCTTATAACGATAATTGTTTTTTCTGGCGGAGGAGTAGTTGTAGCGTTTTTTTCTGTTATTTCTTCGCTTAATGATGCGGAGAATATAGCTCAGGACGACAATGACTATGATGAGGCCGACTGCAGCCTTTACACCAAAAATAAAACGCTCGTCACTTACAATTTCCTTGTATTTATCGCGAAGGATGGCAAGAGTCGTTTTCTCAATGGCCTCTTTAGCCACAAGATCAACTGAGCCTATGGCCTTATCCTTATAAAAATACTCCATTTTTCCGACGACCTGACCCTGTGTTATAGGGGCCATAAAGGGCTCGAAAAACGTCTTTACAACCTTCAGATCTTTTTCAAGCTCAGCCTTATCCACAGGCAGAACCCGGCGAATGTCGCTGTTTGTAATAATCTCTACCTTCTTTGCATCAACTGCATCAGCGACTTCAAAACGATCAATGTACTTGCCTTTAGGCACCAGCTCCTGCATGCTGAAATTCTTAAAGCCATATTCTAAAAGACTTTGGGATTCGGGGAAAATGGTCTCGTTTTTGGCTCCCAAAACAACTGCAACTAATTCTAAACCATCGGGGTTAATGGCTGAGGAAACCAGGCACCTTCCTGCCAGGTCGGTATAGCCGGTTTTAATTCCTGTTACCTTGCTATAATATCTCGAATTTGTATTAAGAAGCAGATTAGTATAAGTTAAGTGGCCGGTCTTCCATTCATTATGCTTACGCAGATTGGTGTCCGGATAAGTCAGCTCTGTTTTTCCGACCACCTCTCTGAAGATATCGTTCGTCATGGCTACTCGAGCTAAATTGCCAAGATCCCGTGCCGTAGAATAATGGTTTTCATCCTCGGTTCCATTGGAGTTGTTAAAATGGGTTCCGGTTAAGCCGAGCTCTTGAGCCTTATTATTCATCAGACTTAAAAAGCCGCGCATGGTACCGTCTTCAGACACGTTTTCAGCAATGATATTACTGGCCTCATTGGCTGAGGTAATCATCATCAAGTTAAGAAGATCTTCAAATTTAAGGGTTTCCCCCACCTTGATGCCCGCAGTAACATAATCGTATCCCACGCTGTTAATGGCATGGTCCGATGCCGTCATCTCATCTTCCAGGCTGGCTTTCTCAATGGCTACCAGAGCGGTCATGATCTTGGTCGTGCTCGCGGGCGACCAGCGTTGATCCGCATTTTTTTCAGCCAGAACCTGTCCGGTTTCCATATCCATCAGAATATAGGCACCCGCGGTTATATTAGGCATTGTGGCAGCGAATGACGGATTGGATAAACCAAGGGCTGTTATCAAAAATATGAGGGCATATATGAAAATAAACTTTTTTTTCAAAAAGAATCACTCCTGAACCGATTAGTGGGCTTTTTACGGCTTTTTAGATAGCACTTAATAACATTATAGAGGAGTAGACACATTAACTCAAGGATAAACCACGAAGAGACTAAAAATTACCTCAATGTTGTAGAAATCTCATTGACTGATAGAAATATTATGGGATAATGGAAATAAATAGGATGCAACTGGGGTTAATTTTACAAAAAAGGACTTTCAAAAAAGAAGTAGGATCTAGAGTAGGTATGGAGATAAATATCAGAGGGAAATCCTATAAGATCGCCTGGGAATTTATTATTGCACCATTGTTACTCTTATTGGTGGTTGCACTTATTGTCCTGTCTCAATTACCGGCTATCAGGCAGTCCTGGACTGATTTCTCCGATCATGGTTCATCGACACCCATGATAACTCCTGCACGGGAAGCCGGCAATACATCCCAGCCTCAAGTATTACCCCAAGCTAGTGAGGCTAGTAGCACAGCAGAAGCTACGGCAACACCTTTGGCAAATACAAGCCAATCCACTAAGGTCAATATCAATAAAGCGAGTATGGAGGAGCTTATGACCTTGCCCTTCATTGGAGAGGTCAAAGCTAGAGCCATCATCGATTATCGGACCAAGAACGGCCCTTTCAAGAGCGTTGAAGAGTTGGACAACATCAAGGGAATAGGCTCAAAAACCCTCGAAAAGCTTCGCCCGTTAGTTTGTGTAGAGTAGAACCTTTATCTGCCATTTGACTTGGGTATAATATGTGGTGTAAAATGACATGATACAGATAACGAGTAGGCTGGATGGTCGCGGGCGCAGTGCTGAAAGGCCGCGCACGAGGAAAGTCCGGGCTCCATAGGGCAAGGGTGCCGGGTAACGCCCGGTGAAGGCGACTTTAAGGAAAGTGCAACAGAAATAAACCGCTTTTAATACTTGCATGGCAAGTATTATGAGTAAGGATGGAAAGGCGAGGTAAGAGCTCACCGACCCCACGGCGACGGAGGGTGCAATGTAAACCCCACCTGGAGCAACACCGTGATAAGGAACGTTAAGGCGGCCCGCCTGTTTCTTAGAGGTGGCTGAAGGCTTGTAGTAATACAAGGCGTAGATAGATGATCATTCAAGACAGAACCCGGCTTACAGGTCTGCTCGTATCTTTATTCAAATTTAATGGAATGCCCCGCATATAAAAAGAGCTATCCAGTGGGACAGCTCTTTAGTTGTTTAGGGGTTATTTTCTGCCTGCATCTTTAACCAAGGTCCATTATTTCATGGGTGGCCGGACCGGGTCGTAGACCTTTTCAACGTCAAACAGCTCTTTTAGAACCTGAGGACTGTGGAACATCTTGTAGCCGTCCAGGTTGATCCTCTCCATAAAGACATTGTCCCCATAGAATTCATAAAAAGCTCTGGCACCCACGCCGCAATAAACATTGAACCCTTTGGATACGATGTAGCGATGACGGGGATCATCCTTTTTGAAGGTAGCCCCGAAGGGGGATATGTAAAGATTGGTGGGGCCAAGAATGCTGCCAACCTCATTGAGCCAGCGTTCCATGTCATACTTGAGATAATCCAGCGTAATGGTACGTTCCGAATAGGTTCGCCTATGGGTGAAGCTGTGGTTGGCAAAACCCCAGCCAGTGGCCTTCAGTCTATCCACTATGGGCTGAACAAGGGCCTGCTCCTTTTGCCAATCGGGATTGTTGTGAAGGGTGTTATAGCCTAAAATACCTTCATAGCCTGTAAGTGCAAGGACACCCTTGGCTCCCTTATAGGAAAAGTCAGGGTTTGTCTTGACGAAATCGTCCAGGATGGGTACCACATCACCATCACGGGTGACGATCTCTTCTCCCTCAGGTGTCTTGACCAATGTGGCCACATTGCCTTCATCATCCAATACTAGCTTGTCGGCAAAGCCGTCCTTTTCCATGTACTTATAATAGCTGACGTCATCAACAGAGATAATCAACGGTTTCTTACCTTCAGGAAGAAAAATGTCATTCTTGACAACCTTTCCTGAATCGTCAGTAGAGAACATATCCCGAAGATCAATGAGGGTATACCCTCTGTTATGCATTTCTTCCAGCATTAGCTTAAATTCATAAACAGTCGTCATCCAGTAGTTGTAGCCCTGCTCCATGCTATCCCCTGTAAAACAGAGCTCAGGATAGACAATGAGGCTATGGAAAAAGACATGGTAGACGGGCCCTTCGTATTTTACAAGCGTTGTAGCCATGCCAAGGGCTTCTTCCTTGAGCTTTCTAAGCTCCAAGCTTTCCGGATAGTGCATTAAGGTTTCATCCGCAAGACGCTCGGCCTTTAGATAGAAGGTTTTATCCAGAAGCGCCCGCCCATCATTACAAGTGTTTTCGATGATGGCCTCCATGCCTTGCTGGAGCTTTTTCTGTGCCTGAGCATAGTTTTCATTATCATCCTTGATAACTGCTTTAAAATAGGGTTCGGCCTCACTATATTTGCCAACCTCAAAAAGGGCCAGTCCTTTTTCATAATTGGCTTTTGATTCTGCTATTATTATTGCATCGGGTGTGGTTACTAAGGGAGTTGGGCTTGAAGCGGGCTCATCTGAAGGCGATGGGGTGTTTTCGGCAATGACTGGAACATCTTGCTGAGAGAAGAAGAACAGGGCTCCCATAATC
>JAEYPI010000178.1 GCA_023410885.1 Bacillota bacterium | reverse complement strand
GTCTCCAAGTGCAGCACCAGGATAATAATCAACCTCTATAGATGGATTCTTATCGAGATAATCAACAAATGCACGGTTTGCAACCGCTTCAAATCGAGTTGTTACATCGGGAACCTCGGTAGATATTCGCAATTTAATCGGTGGGTCTTTCGCTTCATCTGACTGAGCAGGTGCTGATGATGTCGGCTTGTCCGAGGCCACAGGCGTGCCTGCCGGCTCCTTAGTACACCCAACAGCGAATAAAGCAACAACCAAAATGAGAGAAACAACTAGCAAAAACGACTTTTTCACATTTATGCCTCCTTAACTCCTTTTTTATTTATGTCAAGTAGAATCTACTAGACACCAATGAAAATGTTCATTAGCTTTATCCGATCAAAAATATTTAGCTGCGAATTGTTTTGCGTTGTTGTATAGACAAACTTAAAACTAATATACCTTGGTAGCAACATTTAATTAAGTTATTTATTTATCAATGGTTCTTTCATATATTTTACTAAATTTTAGAGCTGAATCGATTGTTCCTTTGTTTATATTTTATAACACTTCCTCATATCTGACTTTACATAATGGGTCATACATTTTATATATAAAGACATTTTTAAATATATCATCTATAAACTTGAAAATTAAACCAAACTATTTGAACGACTAATCTTCCTAGTTATAGGTAAGAATCATATTGTTATTGTTATTACAAAATTCACATTCTTTTTATGTAAGTTTTTTAATTATAGGGATCTGATATTAAAAAAACCATGTACTTAGGACTAGCCAAATAATTTCTAAATTTTAAATATAAAAGCTTTCCAGTTTTTTTGCCTGTAGCACTGAGTATGTTATGTGAACCATATAAGCTCTTAAGAAAGGCACTTCATTTCACTTCATTTTCTTTTAATTCTAATTCCAGTTCAATTGGAGATTTAAGATTCCGGGGAACATTTAGATGATCGAGCATGATGTGGCCAATCTCATGGGCAAGGGTGAAGTTTAATCGCCGGTCCGATGATGTTACAAAAGGATAATAATTGATTTATTGTGATTATGCAGTATTTTCAATTACGGTCTTCATGGTATTACAGTGATGAGGGTGGATTTTGGAACGAAAACCTCATATTTGCTTAGATTCCGTTTATCAATATGATGATGAAGATAATACAGAATTAAGGCAGACTATTGTGATAACCCAAGAAACTATAAATTGCTATAATTTATGGGACCATTTTTTTACTAAGGAAACACTTCTATCAGAAATTCAGACCACAGGATTCAATACATTTGAATTTTATGACGATATTGCCGGAGAGATATTTACAGATACAGGGGAAACTATTTGTGGGGTTTTTACAAAGTAGAATTCTCTGATAACTTCCATGATCCATGGTCGAATAAAAAGCCACCACAATTAATGTGATGGCATCATAAAAATCTCTTTTTGCATCTCTAATATACCACAAAATGAGATAAATTACAAGTCTTGCACCCATGATAGGAAAGTAGTATTAAGTATTAGAGGTGATAATAATATGGAACAAAAAAGTATGACAGCACTCGTAAGTGCCTTTTCTAGGGCGTATCATTCAGCCCGAAATTCAGAGAAATTATTTGATGATTATTTAGCAAAGAAAATCCTGACGAAGGATGAATATGAGCAAATCTCAAGTAGCATGGCAAAAGGAATCGGCTTCTTCAATCCATCCTTTGTGGGAACAGAGGATGAAGCTTTGCGATGGGTTGTCAATCATCAGCTATCTCCATCCCCGCTAGGGAGAGCAGCATTCACAGAAAAATCACTTAAAAATGCTGTGCAAATAGGTGCAAAGCAATATTTAATTTTTGCAGCCGGATATGACACATTTGCATATCGCCAGCCTGACTGGGCATCGGAAATTCAAATCTTTGAAATTGACCACCCTGCTACCGCTACAGACAAGCAAGAACGTATAAAATCATTGACAGAAAAAAGTCCTGCTAATCTACATTATGTGTCTGCAGATTTTACAGAAAGCAACTGGGAAAGCAATTTGCTTGCCTGTACAGAATTTAATCAAGACAGCATCAGCTTTTGTAGTTTGCTTGGAATCAGCTACTATTTGTCTAAACAGGTCTTTACGGAAACAATTAGATCGATTTCCAGCCTTGTGCCAAAAGGAAGCGCTATTGTTTTTGATTACCCAGATGAGGATACCTATACCGACAAAGCAGGAGAGCGCGCCAAAAAGCAGGTAGCTATGTCTGGTGCTGCAAATGAAAAAATGCTCGCCTCCTATTCTTATTTTGAATTGGAAAAGCTATTAGCTGATAACCATTTCTTGATTTATGAGCATTTGACTCCGAAAGAAATAACAGATCAGTATTTTAAAGTCTATAACCAAGCAAACCCAGAGCATCCAATGAGAGCTTTTGACAATGTAAATTATTGCTTAGCTGTACACGACTGAATCTGATTTTTGTGGGCAGGAACCTTCTCCAGAAATTTGATCCATTCCATAAGTTAGTCCGGGTGATATAATAACAATATCTGGATGGTGATAGCAAGAGAAATTTATTTTGGGGAGGTCACTTTATGCTTGAATTAAAGGACTCACATTGGGCCCATGAAATCGTGTCCTTACAGTCTGAAGACGGAAACTGGGGATATTTCCATACCTTAAGCAATCCAACCAAGCGTAACCCCATAACAACGGAACAAGCACTAAGGCGTCTTCAAATATTGGGCTTCACAATTGAAGATAAGCCCATCCAAAAAGCAGTATCCTATTTGCATCATTGCTTAACAGGAGCTAAGCAAATACCTGACAGAAGAGAGAAGCTGCACAATTGGGATATATTCACCGCTTTGATGTTTTCAACTTGGATTAGAAGATTTACTTTAGAGGATGCGCTGGCCAATCAAACTGCCAAGCTTTGGGCCGGGATTATAGGACAGGCCTTCGAAAGTGGTACCTATGACCATAATCGCTATGTAAAGGCTTATCATCAAGTATTCAACTTAAATCCCCGAGGGGGCCGATTGATTGATTTTGTCAATTTTTATCTTGTTTCCATCCTGTCCAACCTTCTTGATGAAGAAAGCGAACAATCCTTGTTTGACTATTTGCTGAACCATGAAACAGGGATTTACTATATTTACGGCGAACGCTTATCCCACCCACCACAAGACTTTCAATCCAAGCAGGCCAGCCGGTATATAGGTGCCATTGAGCTTCTGGCTGAATACAAAAACCAAAATTGTAAGGAGAAGCTTAAGTTTGTAGGAGAATGGCTGGACCAGAATAGAGGGCCCGATGGCTTATGGGATATGGGGCCAGTGGTTAAAGACGGCATACATTTTCCTTTATCAGATTCTTGGCGTAAGACTGAAGCGCGAAAACAAGATTGCACCTATCGCATAACCAAGCTTACAAAAAAGATAGGATTTCAATAAAAGAGCGCCAGAGACCTGCCACACCAATAAAGGGATGTAGCAGGTCTCTGGCTATTCGTCTAGTACCTCCTTAGCAGCTTTGCGCTGCTTTTAGCACATTATTCGGCGGCCTCCCCTATTGCGGTTAGTAAGCTCTTGCTCCTATCCAATGTATCTTGAGAGAGTTCCCAAATCATAATGCCGCCTAGGTTTTGTTTTGCCCATGTGGTTTTGCTTTGGATGGTGGGAATGCCGTTATAATAGGCTTGCACACCATTAACCATGGAAGTATCGGTGTTATAGGCATTGGGGTTGGCCTGCAATATGGCATCATAGGAAGCCCATGAAGGACGTCCATAGAAGGGCACTCCCAGTACAACCTTTTCAGCAGGCATTCCGCGTGTGTCTCTCCAATACAGACCACAGTTGACGGCAAAATTATAGGAAGAATGCCTTTCTCCATCACCGCCGTCATAGGCCATGACATTGATCCAATCCACACATCCAAGTACCGCATTGGTATGGGCCGCCGAATCCCAATAGACTACGCCATCAGCACTTACTCCGCTTAATACCGCAGAGGTTAGGAGCTTACCCTTTTGCTTCAGGGCACTGCTCAGTGACAGCATCAATTTTTCATATTGGGTCTGGGACGGTTGCCCTGTTCTGGGATGCTCCCAGTCCATATCCACACCATCAAAGCCGTACTCATTGACCATGTTCATAATGGCATTGGTGAAGGCCTGTATCTTGGCATCCGTGTTGGTAGCCTGTACAAAGGTATTCTCCAATTCGGTTCCATTGTACGACCAGCCCCCTACTGCGATGCTCACCTTCACACCATTGGCATGAGCCTGTGCAATGATTGTCCGAGCAAGATCTGGGTTATCCAAAGAAAGAAGGCCCCCATCTGCGGTCGGAATAGCAAAGGCATAATTAATATGAGTCAGTACATCATACTGAATACGGTCAAGCTTTTCGGGTGCCCAACTGGGATAATAGCCGACAACTTTAAAACCATCATTCCCTCCCGGATTATCACCAATGGTATAGGTTGCAGAAGCGGTAGCCGAATCATTCATATTGGTTTTGAATGCCTTAGCCTTTAAAACCGTGGACACAGAAATACTGATGGGGCCTGTATAGAGGGAAGATGACGCAGTGGGTGTAGAGCCATCGGTAGTATACCGAATGGTAGCACCCGCTGTGGCACAAGTAACGGTCACACTCTGGGCAGCGGTATACGTTCCGCCGGCGGGATTAAAGACAGGGGTCGCCACTGTTTCCAGGGGATTATAGGCTGAAACAACACGCCATACCCCCCACTCGCCGGTTGTCCCAGGCTCCTCACCTCGGGTCCACCATTGGGCCTTCCAAATATAGCCGTTCCATACAACAAGGTCACCGTTTACATAAATGGTTGTGGCATCCCATGTCGGGTATTCCGGATCGGTAGTTTCAACGACAATGGTATAAGCTGCTGATGCCACTGCCGAGTCAGTCATACCGCTTTTGAAGGCTTTTGCCTTTATGGTGGCCGTAGCCGAAATACTGATTGGATTGGCATAGAGGGCGGATGAGGCTGTCGGATCAGATCCGTCGAGAGTGTATCGAATGGAAGCTCCCGCCGTCGCACAGGAAAGGGACACAGTCTGGGGGGCGGTGTACGTTCCTCCGGAGACACTGAACGCCGGCGCAGCTACTGTTTCAACTGGCTCTTCTGGAGTGACATCACCCGTATATTCAAGCCATAATGCAGGTACATTGGGTGGTTCCCAGCCTGGAATTGAGGTATGGACCTGTCTGCACTCATAGTTTTTGCCTCCGTAAGAAACAATATCCCCTACTAAATAGCTCTTGCCCGCAGCCCAAGGTTGTACAGTGGGATTGGGCTCTTCCACTTGAATGGTATAGGTGGCGGCCGTAGTCGCCGAATCGTTCATGCCTGACTTAAAGGCTTTAGCCTTTAAGGTTGTGGTCGCAGAGATTGTAAGGGGACTGCTATACAGGCTTGAGGTAGCGGTGGGCTCAGTACCATTGGTGGTATAACGGATGGTCGCACCAGCCGTAGCGCAGGTAATGGAAACATTTTGAACAGAGGTATAGGTTCCTCCGGCAACGCTGAATACCGGCGTGGCAACGGTTTCAACCGGCGCTGTACCGATGGTATAGGTCGCGGCAGCCGTCACAGAAGCATTCATATCAGTCTTAAAGGCTTTAGCCTTTAAAGTGGTTGTTGATGCGATATTCAAAGGACTACTATACAGGGTTGATGATGCCGTGGGTTCAGTCCCGTCCAGTGTATAACGTATTGCTGCTCCGGCTGTAGCACAAGTAATGGCTATACTTTGAGCGGAAGAATAGGTTCCGCCGGCAACACTGAATACCGGTGTGGCTACTGTAGGTACCGGAACATAGCCATCAGCAAAAACATTATTGATTTTGTTGACAAGGGGAGATTTGACATCGGACCATTTCTTGAGCTTTGTGCCATAATTCGTAACAGTCCCGCCAAACTCCAGATCCTCATAGACTGTCCAAATGATGGTGCCTGCAAGATTCTTATCCTTGATGTACTGCGCTTTATAGCCTATGGATTCCTCGTCGTCATAGCTAAGGAAGTAATTACCCTTTGTTAAATAAGGAACCTTGGCCTCATTGTCCCAATGCCTTGTCCAGCCGCTGTTACTGGCTAAGGCTGTTTGTTTGATATAGGCATAATAGGGTGTGCCGTCATAGACATCTTTAGGCCAGTTGGTAAAATCAGCGCATGTGGATATGTTTCCATCGGGCTGTACAAACTCGGTTCTCTTTACTGTAGCGGCATTGAGGCTGGCCGTTCCGTTTGTCACAACACCCCGTCCATAAAAGGGAGTACCCATATTGACCTTACTGAGGTTAATCCCTGATGTTGCCAAATACTGATAAAGGGAATCCCAGTTAAATGCCGGTGCCTCTGCCCCGGTATAGGGATACAGCGGTGAGTTGTGTCCCGCTTTATTGGACCAGCCGCCATTAAAGTCATAGGTCATAAAGTTATAGTAGTCCATCACTTTATCAAGCTCTGTCCAATTAAAGCCTCCAAGCTTTGCCGCATCTGCAGCAAAACAGGATGTAATCAGCTTGTCAGCCCCAATAGCCTGCCTGATTTCCCGTACTAACGTCAGGAAATTAGCAAAATCAGCCTGGTTTCCTGTAAAATTCATACCAGCGTATGGCCCGGGATATTCCCAGTCAAGATCAATACCGTCAAAGCCCATGGCCATTAATTTTTGACAGTCGCTGATAAATTTGGCCCTTTTTACAGGATCGGCTGCGACTTGAGAAAAATGCTTGCACATGCTCCAACCGCCAATAGAAGCCATAACCTTCACACCATACTGATCTGCCAGTTCAAAAAGGCCCGGTGCTCCGCCCGCTTTTTTCAATGGCAGTGGCAATGGCTGGTTATATAGTCCCCAAGCCGGCTGCGACCATGTACTTCCTCCTACGGTGACCTGAAAGCCTTGGGCTTCCGCTCTGGTAGCTACATCCGCACTGATGTAATGGACGGCTTCCACTTCACCATAGAGGAGATAAAGATCCCAACTGCTGTATACGTCTGTATAGAGCAAGGGAGAAGGTGATTGCACTTCCTCCGCCTTATAGATGTTTTTATTTCGGAAATCACCGCTATGAAGTGAGCCATCATTGGCCACACCGAAGAAAGAGAAGTTTAAAATAGTGTACTGGGAGAAATCAATATTCAAGTGGGTCAACGCACCCTGAGCCGGCAACCCAGCATTTGCAGCCTTCCATGCATCCCATTGGGTAATGTAGCCTATTACCTGTTTATCATGGTTAGCTGTAGTAGCTTGAGACCCTGTTTGCGCTTGAGCATGATTCATACCAGGTGCGGCTGTTAGCAGTAAACAAAAAGTCAGCAGAACGACCAAGGCTTTCCTTCCAATTTTGGTTTTTGAAAGCTTGCATAACATAATATTTACCTCCTTCACTATTTTGGGGTATTTTTATTAAGCCTGCCTCCCATGATTTTGGGACAGCAAAAACACCTCCTTCTTTTTGGAT
This sequence comes from Bacillota bacterium, assembly GCA_023410885.1. Taxonomy (GTDB): domain Bacteria; phylum Bacillota; class Clostridia; order DSM-8532; family DSM-8532; genus DTU059. The sequence goes on along the minus strand of JAEYPI010000178.1, from coordinate 6,653 downwards.
TTGAAAAGGATACTGAATAAACCTGTTGGAGCGCAGGCAAAATAACGCATCAATTCAATATTTTGCTTTTCGAATGGATAGGTAAAACAGTTGTAAGATTTGTCGCATCTTCAAGAGAGCATCTACTCATTTACAGGAACTGCATTCATATCTTATGAATGAGATAAAGATCATTGGATTTGTATAGCCACTACGTATTCATGTTGAGACACTATAATTACATTATATAGTTTTATTGGAAGAAAACCACTTGTCTATTTTGCCATTTCTTTTACATTTTTGCCATCTTAATCCTAATTCTGTGGTGATAAAGAAGAACCCTCCTACAGGGCATAGAAAAGGACCCACAACCTTTAAGTCATGGGCCCAAAATCATTAAATTTTTATTTTCCTTCCTACAACTTCTTTTGCAGCTTATTCTGTCACTGCAGCCTCTGTTGCAGCAGCCACCTTTTCCTCACTTCCCTCTTTCTCAACCTTTTTCCCAAGGTATTCAGGAAGGTTCAACCCGGCCATGTTGAACATTTCATTCATTGGAGGGATGGACTTGAGCATGCCCGACAAAAAGTTCGCCGTTGCGGGTGTCCCTTCTTTACCCCCCATGCTGTCCCATACAGTAACCTTGTCTATCTTAATGCCCTTGATAGCCTCAACCTGAACCTTCATCAGCTCTTCCATCTTGTCAGCCAACAAGAGGCGTGTTGCGTCTACCGCATTTCCACCAGCTGCCTGAACCATCTGGGCATAACCCATGGCCTGTTTGGATAGCAATTCCTGCATACCGCGGGCTTCTGCTTCCATCTTCATAAAGATGGCATCTGCCTGACCTTTGGCCAGCCTTCTGGTCTGTTCAGCCTGGGCTTCAGCCTCGAGCTCCAGCTTGCGCTTCTGAATTTCTGCCTTAACCAGGACATCGGCTTCTTGAGTAGCTTTTTCACGGGCAGCACGGGCAGCTTCAGCTTCCTGTTCTGCTGCATAGGCTTCCTGCAAGGCTTTGGCGGTCTGGATCTTTTCAGCCGAGGTAGCAAGCTTCAGAGCCTCAGCTTCACGCTCACGGCGAACAGCATTAGATTGAGCAACCTGAGCCAGGGATTCGTTTTCACCCTTAATTGCTTCCGAGTCTGCTGATGCGACCTGAATTCTTTGGTCACGTCTTGCATTGGCCTCACCTATGGCACCATCTCTGTCACGTTCCGCAACTGTGCGCTTGGCGTCGTTGATAGCCTTAGCGGCCGCTTCCTTACCTAGAGCAACAATATAGCCGGATTCATCGTTAATATCTGTAACATTCACGTTGATAAGCCGTAGACCAATCTTTTTAAGCTCGGTTTCCACGTTACTGGATACGGCCTCCAGAAACTTATCACGGTCGGTATTGATTTCTTCAATATCCATGGTGGCAATGACCAAACGCAGCTGTCCAAAAATAATGTCCTTTGCAAGCTCCTGAATTTGGTTGAGCTTCAAACCAAGCAACCGCTCTGCGGCATTTTGCATTATACCGTTTTCTGTAGAAATACCAACGGTAAAGCTGGAAGGAACATCAATTCTGATATTCTGCTTACTCAACGCATTCTTTAAATCTACGCTGATGGACATGGGGGTCAGGTCCATGTATTCATAGGCCTGGATAACAGGCCAAACAAAGGCCGCACCACCGTGTATACATTTTGCAGAAAGAGCGGAACCATCTTTGGCTGAGCCTACATTACCGTAAATAACCATGATTTTGTCGGAAGGACATCTTTTATACCTTGATATAATGAACATAAAGGTAGAGATGATGAGAATAACCACAACACTAATAAGAATAAAAGTAACTTCTGGCATTTCTTTGACCTCCTAAAATTCTTGTTCAATAATAACCCCATCCGGGGGATTTTTTTGAGGAACGACTAACAGCACATTTTCTGAAATAACGCCTGTTACAGTGATACTCTCGCCTGTTTTGAGTTCGCGTTGGGCTTCGGTTACCGCATCAAATTCACACAGACGATCCTGAACAATAACATTGACTTTTCCAAATCCTCTTTTTGAAGTAGGAATAGGAATATAGACCTCACCTGTTTTACCCACGGCATTGTCAAGTACAACATTGCCGTTCTGCTGCATACGAAGGGCGGCCCGTATGGACCAAGCCACGAAATAAAGGGCTATCCATCCGGCTAATAAAGCCAAAATGAAAACCAAAACTGTTGGAAGCTTCCACCCGATGGCTGCTACGCCCATCCATCCTCCTACCGCGAAGAAAGCGATGATACTTCGCAAGGTAAAGAGGCGTATGGCATCTACGCTATCATGAGCTTCACCCGTATGATGATCTGCACCATCATGGGAATGACCGTCAAAGCCATCATGGGAATGTCCCTCAAAGCCGTCATGGGAATGTCCCTCGAAAATACCATTAGCCCCATCGTCATGAAGATGCAGGTCAGCATGACCTTCCGTCCCATCTGCGCCATCACCATGACCAATTCCAAACAGGAGCAGGATCAATTGAATGATCATGACAAGCGTTGCCGGTATAGCAAAGGATGCAAATAATTGCTGTAGCCCCGATAACTCATTCCACCAGTTCATAATTCACCACCTCTCTAAATTTCTTCTGCTAACTGGTTTGCATACCTTTTGAATTTGGCTGATTCGTAGGCAAAGGTCATTGCTTTCAGCACTAATTCCAACCTGGCTCTAGCACCTAGATAAGGCTCTTTAAAGTTCTCAAGCTGTTCCTTAATTCTCCTGGACAGGTCCTCGGTATCCAGATTCCCCTTGGAATCTGTCGAAAGAAGAATCCCACAGAGGCATTGGTAAATATCACTGTCATCCATAATATCGTCTGAGCAATCCAGCAGGTTGCCATTAACGTAGCTCAACAGCTTTGCTACCTTTTCAATAACCATCGCTTCCCTTAGCATATTGATCAGGATAATACGGGCCACCTGGCTTTTTGAGTATTTCCTGCCGGTAGGTGGATTGACAAAGCCTCTTTTGATCCAATTCTGCACCGTTCCGGTTTCAAGCCCTGTTATTTCACAGACCTGGGATAGGGTAATGCCATGTGTGGCTGTAAATATACCGGACAACAATCCCACCTCTGAGATGGGAACACTCGTTCCGGGAAAACAGGCCGGTGGATTCACTTTAATACCTCCTTTTAAAGGTGCGTTTCAGCGCGATATATGATAATGAACTGAACTCACCAATAGTCTCGATTCAAGTTTATCGCTTTGCTTTTTGAATATGATCCTATTATACTATACGTTCTGTTGATTGTAAAATACGTTCACGCGACCATTTTGGAATGTTTTTGAAAGTACTTAGGATAGCAATTTAAAATATCTCGTTCGATCATAATAATTCTTTAAATATCGTTCGTTTTCTCACTTTTTCGTTTCTAATATCTAAAGAGAGTAAAAGCTTAAGCGATCATTACTCAAGACACTAAGGTAATAATGCCATTTTCTATACACAGGTTCAAATCAAAGGTACGTGTCATACCTTTAAAATCTATTTCTATCATCATGCTGCCTTTTTCATTTCTTAAGCAGGCCACGATTCCTTTTCCGTATTTTTTATGGTGAATAAGAGAACCCTCACCAATTTTATCATTCACCTCTTGATTAAGCAGTGCAGCCACTTCCGTTGAAAAAGTTGAACGCGGGATTGCCTGGCCGTTTATGGTCCCAGGGCTAATGAGATATAGCCAGGTTTTAGCTCGGGTCATGCCCACATAAAAGAGCCGCCGCTCCTCTTCAAGGAGACTTTCGTCCTTTTCCCCGCTGGTTTTGCCAAAAGCCTTGTCACCGGGAATTTCCCGGTTTGTCAAATCCACCATGAAAACCACATCATATTCTAGTCCCTTGCTTGAATGGAGCGTGGTGAGGGTAATAGGGACCTCTTTCCCCTGGACTGGGGCCTCGGAGGGATGCCCCTCAAACTGCTTATTGAGGATTTCCAGCCGGGATAAAAACGCGGGTAAAGTCTTAGTGTGCAAGGACAGGGTTTTTAAAATACCAAACAAACCATAGAGATAATCCATGGAAAGGCCCGTATGATCACAATAATCCTTTACACTGGCAAAGTATTTGAAATCTTCTTCAATGTAGAGGAGTACTTTATAGGGGCTCATCTTGGCCAGCTTTCTGAATTCCCCCATTACCTCCCGCAGCTTTGTTATCTGAAAGGGTTTAAGTTCATTACTCTTTAAAATACTTTCAACAAACGGAAGCTGAAGACCGGAATTTAGGGCATTCTCCACCATGGCCTTTGAAATGTAGCGATTCATTTTATAGTAAAACCTAAGAAAGGACTCTTGATCATAGGGATCTAAGGCGAATTTAAAAAAGGCCAGGAGGTCTTGAACAAGCCAGTGCTGAAAAAAATGCACACGATTTTGCTTGAGCTTATAGGTAAGACCTTCCCTGTCACAATGATCAACTATTGCAAGGGAGGACAGATTATTACGATAGAGCACGGCAATTTTTATGTCCCTTTTTTTAGAAAAATGCTCTTTTATTTTATCCGTTATAAAGGCCAACTGCTCTTGCTCATCCCCCACGCGGACCAGTTGGGGTTGATATTGCTCGGCATTTAGGGTTTTATGACACTTATCATAACGCTCCTTATTATTCCGAATGAGCTGGCTGGTGAGCTCTACAATATTACGGCTGGAACGATAATTGTTTTCCAGCTTAAAAAAGCTAAGACCCTTAAAGCTGCTTTCCAGATCAAGAATATGACGGGGATCAGCGCCTCTGAACCCATAGATACTCTGATCATCATCAGCCACCAAAAAAAGATTATTTTCCTCGGAAGTCACCAGCATTTTAAGAATTTCAAACTGAATTTTTGAGAGGTCCTGGCCCTCGTCCACTTGAAAATAGGTATATTGATCCCTATACCGCTCTAAAATGTCGGGACAACGTTTCAGAATGCTATGGCAAAAGGTCAGCATATCATCAAAATCCATGAGCAGATTTTGCTTCTTATATTCGTCATAGGCCTTGTACAGGCTCTGGAAGTTCTTTGTCTGAAGGCTTAAGCCTTCAAAATCCTTTATCATTCTGTTCTTTACAAAGCCAATCTCGTTAATAAGTGTCTCAAGCTCATCCTCATTAATGGAAGCCTCATTAATATCTCTATAGATTTGCTTAAGAATATGCTGTTTGCTAAAGAGCGTTCCCCCTTCACCACCTTCAATAAGCTTAAGCCGCTTACCCTGCCTTCTTTCATAATCCTTAATGACCGAATAGCAAAAGCTGTGGAGGGTAGAAAAAAGTGTCCTGTGGGGGATGCTCTCACCAAAAACTTTTTGGAAGCGGTTCCTCATCTCAAGCTGAGCTGCCTTATTGAAAGTAACCGTCAAAATTCTTTGAGGGGATACGCCGGCCTCTAGAATAAGATAGGCAGTGCGCGCCGTAATAACTGTGGTTTTCCCGGAGCCCGGCCCCGCCAAAACAAGGGCGGGACCTTTTCCATGTACCACAGCAGCCTTTTGCTGGTCATTTAAATGAATATGATATTGGGTCCTTAAGGTATTAAAAAAATCACTCACTAAAGCTATCCCAATCTACAATAATAGTGTGCATGAAATGCACACTATTATTGTATTTCTTTTGGGGACTGTCAGCAACCCGATTAATCCAAAAGGCGCTCAGGAGACAAAAAGAACATACAAGTCTTAAAAAAATTAATAAATTAAAAAACCATGTAAAAATGCCCACCTTAGGTGGGCATGGCGTGCTTCTGCTACTTATTCACCTTTTTGTTTCAATTTCTTTGTATCGTGGCCTGTGCCCGGCACCGGTGTCCCACGGTTATCTTTGGGCGGGTCGGGGTCAGGAAAACGATTTTGGTTATATTTGTGCTTTTTCTCAGTCATGAGATTCCTCCTTTTCATATAGGGTATGCAGAATGGTACCGGATCAATCATTTATGAAGCGGAAAATCCTTCTGGCCTTATTTTTGTACACATCTTTATTGAATATTTATACAACCCATCCTGCATCTTTTCTTTGTTTGAAAATAAAAACATTTTAGGTGTTTACTAACAATAGCATCTAAACCAACGATTGGTTGATGGTTCATTTTTTTGTTTTAAAATCAAAACATTGCATTCAAGGATTATGAAATTTTTCACAAGCTCTCTTTCAAATTCGACTTTTATCAGTTATAATAGGTATAATTGGGTTAGTCTTTGGAAAATTAGACAATAGCCCAAGTATATTAGTTGTCAATAGTATTAAAATATCTCGAACAAGTAGTAGAATAGGAAGGGAGAATTATTCATGAACAAAAAACTCGAAGCATGGGTTAAAGAAGTCGCTGACCTGTGCCAACCTGATCAAATTTATTGGTGCGATGGTTCACAGGAAGAAAACGACCGTTTATTAAAAGAGATGGTTGATGCCGGAATGGCAACACCTTTAGATCCTGAAAAGCGTCCTGGCTGCTTCCTTTTCCGCAGCGATCCTTCTGACGTTGCACGCGTCGAAAACCGTACCTACATTGCCTCCAAGACCCAGGAAGAGGCGGGCCCTACAAACAACTGGATTGATCCCGAAGAGCTCAAAGGAACAATGAGAGACCTCTACAAGGGCTGCATGAAGGGCCGCACCATGTACGTTATTCCTTTCTCCATGGGTCCCATAGGC
>JAEYPI010000060.1 GCA_023410885.1 Bacillota bacterium | reverse complement strand
GCCCTGTACAATACCAGTGTACTTGCTCCAGAGAACGTATGGAAAGAAACCTTATAAGCCTGGGCAAAAAGGATTTGATGGAGATTGCTGAGGATGAAAAAGGGGCAGAGCTCCAGTGTCATTTCTGCAATAACCGTTATCATTTTACCAAGGGTGAGTTATTAAGCCTTTTGAATTTAAATTCTGCGCTATAAGACCCAACACCATAAAATTCACACCAGATTTTTAAACAGCACATCATATTTTATATTTAAATGGCAACAATACTTTTTGGGATTGTTGCCATTATTAATTTCATTCTTAACCTGTGGCTTTTAATTGGTAAAATCCAACCGAAATCATGGGAGGCGATGTCCCTGAGTTTTTATTTGAACCTCAAATAATTCCTAAAAAAAAGAGAATACTAACAGCGAAATTATTTTAAGACATGGAGGGAGAGTATGAAAAGACGTATTATAGCTGCGTCACTGGTGGTTTTATTTGCATTGACCATGACCAGTTTTACAGGTGGACCACTTAAATCTGAGGCAGCACAAACCTTTGAGAGAGTTAGCTTCGTCAGTGGTGTGGTGACAGCGAACGAATTAAACCTTCGTAATGGTCCGTCAATGAATAATGACATCATTGGTGTGTTCAAAAAACATAAGTGGGTTAATGTTCTGGCTGAGATTGGAGATTGGTATGCGGTTTTTGATCCCGATACCGGAAAGGTCGGATGTGTTGCTAAAGCCTATCTGACTGATGCTGCCAATATTGATAACCAGAATAATATCTCCAAGGCGCCTTCTGCAACCCCATCAGCTACGGCTACACCTACGCCTTCAGCAAAGCCCCAGCAAACAGGGGATTTATCTCAGGATGAAAAACTCCTTCTGGAACTGATCAATAAAGAGAGGGCTAATGCGAATCTATCACCGCTTGAGGCTGATACAGAGCTCATGAAAGTGGCAAGAGTAAAAGCTAATGATATGTCCCAGAATAATTATTTCTCGCATTATTCGCCTACCTATGGATCACCTTTTGATATGATGAGGCAGTTTGGTATAACGTTTAAAGCTGCGGCAGAAAATATCGCAGGTAATTCAACCGTACAAGGTGCAGTAACTTCCTGGATGAAATCAGAAGGGCATCGCAATAATATCATGAACGGCAATTATAACTATACAGGTATTGGAATTGCTAAAAGCAATAAGTATGGGTATGTATATGTCCAGATGTTTATACGGAAGTAGTTTCCCTAAAGGAGCTCTGCTTTCTTATAAATGACTCGTTTATTCAGAACCCTATGAATAATTGGAAAAGGCTAAGAGACAATAGGAGTTGACGGAGGTGGATTCTATGGAGAAGGAAAAACAAAAAAAAGAGTCAAGACCTGTTGACGGGAACAATTTTACAGAACCTTCAACCGGAATGGACAGAAAAACGCAGCAACAGAAGACGACTCAGAAATCCGCTCAATTTAATGAACCAGAAGGTATGAAGTAAACATTTGTGGGGGTGCGTGCGAACGCACCACAAGACTCGACCTAAAAAGGATGAAGGCAGGGGATTTCCCTGCCTTCATCCTTTTTCAGCGAGCGTTCAGCCTGGCGTACACCATACGTGACTACCACTATTACATCCCTCTAGCAAGCATGTTTTCCACAGTATCCACAGACTTATCCACATAAAAAACCCCATTGTGGATCATATCTTACAATATATGTGGATAACTTTTACTGATTTAAAGAGGATTATCCTGGGTAATATCAAAATACAAACCTAAATTCTTAAAAGGAGAGGGGTTGTTTGTATGAAATACATCATTAAAGGCAAGCAAGTAAGTGTTACACCAGCCATGCAGGAAAAGGCTGAGAAAAAAATCAGTAAGTTTGAGAAATTTTTCAGACCTGATGCAGAAGCTATTCTAACTTTTAAAGTTGAGAAAGACCGTTTTATTTTTGAAGTCGCTATTCATTCGAACGGCACAATTATACGTGCGGAAGAACGAAGTACCGATATGTATGCCGCCATAGACATGGTTGTTGACAAGCTTGAGCGTCAGATTAGAAAACATAAGACCAAACTGGGTAAAAAAATACATCAGGAGGCTATGGTTCCTGAGAATTTCGATATCATCGAGGAGATTGATGAGGATAATGATTATGAAGTTGTAAAGACCAAGAGGTTTCCATTGAAGCCAATGAATGTAGAAGAAGCCATTCTTCAGATGGATCTACTTTCCCATAGTTTCTTTGTATTCATCAACTCTGAATCGGAGACCGTAAATGTGGTGTATAAACGAAAGGATGGCCGCTACGGTTTGATAGAGCCTGAATAAAGAGAGTGTATTTAAAAATTACCAGAGCGCAGCGAGGCCATGACCTCCTGCGCTCTTCCTTCATATGAGCTTGCACAGTGCGGCCCCTTTAAAGTGACTATTCATTGTTGTCCGTGCATAAAATGATGTAAGTCTTAAAAAGCTAATGGGAAAAGTTCTTACTGTGAGGTGTTGCTATTGGAGAGCAAAAGAAATCTATCAAGCCTGTCCTTGCAGGATATTCAGATCATCGATCGCTATTCTAGAAAGAACTTGCAAAACTCACATGCAGAATCCCCTGTGGTATCGTTCCAATATGTGAACGAAAGAAAAACAGATTGGGCAAAAATCAGTAAAGAAAAATAATAAAAAATGTTTAAAGAAGGTTTTTTTTTGGTATAGATTAAGTATCATACCAATGATTATCTTGTTCCTCCTTTATGATATAGCTACTGATCAGTTCATCTTATATGAGCTGGGGGCACGAGTTTAGAAATTATTTATACATACATAGACAGTGCCTTTTTTTGTGCGGAAAAAAGTTCTTAAGATTGAAAGGGGTTAAGGAATGCTTTTAAGGGATTGTGCCGGTGGTGTGATATTCTTTGACGATAGACTCTTTCTCCTGTTGAATGAGAAAAATGAATGGGTCATGCCAAAGGGATTGATAAAAAGTGGAGAAAATCCTCAGGATGCTGCTGTAAGAAGAGTATCGGAGGAAACCGGAATCACTGGGGAAATTATAGAACAGGCAGGAAGAACCTACTATGAGTTCTATTCAGTAACCAGACAAATGCCCGTATGCAATCGAATTGCCTGGTATATTATGCAGGCTGGAACAAATCAATTCCATATCACAGAGCCTGAGAAATATACAGAGGGTGGATTCTTTACTATTAATGAAGCGCTGGAAATGGTCACCTATAGCCAGGATAAATCGTTGGTCATGCAATCCTATAAGAAGCTTTGTGAGAAAACGGGCAGGAAACCCAATATCTGATCATCATACTGGTAGAATAAGGGCTTTGAGATTGTTGGATAAATTAATAAAAATCTGATAAAATGAAGGATGGCTTAGGTCATCCTTATTGTTTTCCACAGGTCGAGGCTTGTAATACGTTCCCTAGGAACGTATCCTTTTCACGGGTCGAGGCTTGTGGTACGTTCCTTTTGGGTCGGGTTTATCCCGTTTGTCTGACTTAAGTCCTAGGTTTTACATAAATGAGGGGATATTTTGAAAAGCTATAAGACCATAATGAGTGAAGGGTATTACCTTTTAGAAGAAAAACGCTCACGATTCATTGCGCGTGCCAAGCCCGTCAGCAGCGAAGAGGAAGCCATTCATTTCATTCAGTCTCTCAAAACAACATGCTGGGATGCTTCACACAACTGCTATGCCTACTCGGTGGAATCCGATGCGCTTTACCAGCGCTACAGCGATGACGGCGAGCCCCAGGGCACAGCTGGATTTCCTATTTTAGAGGTTATTCGCAAAAGAGAGCTGCAAAATGTGGTCGTTGTGGTTACCCGCTATTTTGGCGGGATTTTGCTCGGGGCAGGCGGTTTAATCAGGGCCTATGGCAAAGCCTGTTCCGGGAGTCTGGAAAATGGTAACGAGATTTGGGTAAAGCCTTGCCTTGAAATCAAAATACCGATAGAATATCCTCTGTCCGGGAAACTACAGAACATGCTTATTAATGAAGGCTTTATTCTGGCCAATACCGTGTACACTGATGAGGTAACCTTTACGGTCTATGTTCCGAAGGAACGCCTGGATTTTCTTGAAAAACAAGTTCAGGAAATAACGGGAGGTTTCTCAAGGCTGCAGAGGATTGGCAGCAAAAGCATTCGGCTCGACAGATCAGGGAAAGTGCTGGACGATGCCTATATTGATAAAAGTAATTAAGGGGTGCTATTATGTCAGGTCATTCAAAATGGGCCAATATTAAACACAAAAAGGAAAAATCCGATTCTCAGAAGGGGGCCATGTTTACCAAGCTTGGGCGGGAAATAGCCATCGCTGTTAAAATAGGCGGAGCCGATCCTCTTTCTAATTCAAGGCTGAGGGATGTTATTGCAAAAGCCAAGTCCAATAATATGCCCAATGATTCGATTCAGAGAAGCATTAAAAAAGCTGCCGGCGAAGGTGATGGCGCGAGCTTTGAGGCTATTAGCTACGAGGGCTATGGTCCCTCTGGCGTCGCTGTTATTGTTGAAGCATTGACGGACAATCGCAATAGGACGGCCGGCGATGTACGGCATCTATTTGACAAATTTGGTGGGAACATGGGCACCACAGGCTGTGTGTCTTTTATGTTCGACAGAAAGGGTCAAATCATCATTGAAAAAGCTTCGGATATGGATGAAGATGAAATGATGATAACAGCTCTGGACGCCGGAGCATCGGATTTTTTGGTGGAAGATGAATACTTTGAAATACTTACGGAACCTGATGATTTTACCATGGTCCGTGAAGCCTTTGAAAAAGCAGGTCTTGAGTTTTTATCGGCGGATGTGACGATGGTACCTCAGAATTTTACCAAACTCACCGATCCCGAGGCTGTAGAAGACATGGAAAAACTTATAGAGCGTTTAGAGGGCCTCGATGACGTTCAAAATATCTGGCATAACTGGGATCAGGATTAAAGGAGGAATGAAAGTGGACCAGGCGAAGAGGGAACTCAATGCTATGGAAATTCAAAAACTGTTACCTCATCGTTACCCGATGCTCCTGTTGGATAAGCTTACCCTGCTCCCCCGAGAAGGAGCCACTCAAATTGAACCGGGTATGAAGGCAGCGGGTATTAAAAATGTGACCTTTAATGAGCCCTATTTTCAGGGTCATTTCCCCGATAGTCCCATTATGCCGGGTGTCTTGATTGTTGAAGCTTTAGCTCAATGCGCCTGTGCAGCCGGTCTGTTGCTTAATGATAACAAAGGAAAGCTAGGTCTTTTTACGGGCATTGAGGATATGAAGTTCAGGCGCCAGGTTATACCGGGTGATGTGCTTCTATTGGAAGCCGAGTTCCTGGCTTTTAGGAGAGACATGGGTAAAGTGGCTGTCAGAGCCACCGTAGAGGGAACCGTAGCTGCCGAGGGAACCCTTCGGTTCGCACTTGTTAAGCCTCATACCGATCCCTCTGTCGAAAGTCGATAAGGATGATTGCTTATGGATTTATCAAGTGCAATCAATCATTGAATGGAGTTAAGGATGTCCATTTTCGCAATTTCAGATCTTCATCTTTCTTTTGGAACCGATAAACCCATGAACGTATTCGGCACTCATTGGGAGAACCATGCCGAACGAATCAAAGAAAATTGGCTTGGAAAAATCGGTGATGAAGATGTTGTTTTAATACCCGGTGACATCTCCTGGGGTATCAGCTTGGATGAAGCTGACCCGGACCTTGCCTTTATTGAGGCCCTGCCCGGACAGAAGATTCTATCAAAGGGTAACCATGATTATTGGTGGTGTACCCTCAATAAATTTAAGCAGCATTTTGCCCTAAGGGGGTACAGCACCCTTAATATCCTTCATAATAATGCCTATAAGGTCGGCCCTTATGTCATCTGCGGTACAAGAGGTTGGATCTCGCCCGATGATGAAGGATTTGGCGATGAAGATCAAAAGATCTTTAATCGGGAATTGGAGCGGCTTAAGCTCTCTTTAAAGGAGGGCCTGAAGCTGGGTGGTGAGCCCATTGCCATGCTGCATTATCCGCCTTTTGATGCAAGACACATGCCTAATGCATTTGCGAGTCTGCTTAAGGAATATGATGTAAAAACATGTATTTATGGTCATATCCATGGGAAGGCTAATGAATTGTGGAAGGACGAGGTGGTGGATGGCATTGACTATCATTTGATATCCTGTAATCTTATCGGTTTTAATCCGATAAAATTAAGGTAAAACAACGATGGTATTGGCATCATTTAGGCACTGTGGTATAATCATATAGTTTATATTAGTGGCATATCCGTAGGAAGCCACCAAGGTTTTGCCAATTAAATGAATTTTATTACGATAAAGGCAAACAGATTTTAGGAGGATAAAGAACAAATGAGCGTAAAGATTGAAAACGTTGAAAAGAACATTGTTAAGCTTGAAATCGAGGTCGATGCCAAAGTATTCGATGAATGTATGGATAAAGCCTTTAACAAGAACAAGACCCGGTTCAACATCCCTGGTTTCAGAAAAGGTAAAGCACCTCGCAGTATGGTTGAGAGATATTATGGCGAACAGGCTCTTTATGAGGATGCCATCAATTTTGCCTGTGCTGATGCTTATGACAATGCAGTGGATGAAAATGATTTACAGCCTGTAGATCGTCCGGAGATTGATATTGTACAGATAGGAAGTGGCCAGAACCTGATTTTTACGGCCACAGTTACGGTTAAGCCGGAAGTGGAGCTGGGCGAGTACAAAGGCCTCTCAGCTGAAAAGGATGCCGTTGTTGTTTCCGATGAGGATGTGGATGCAGAGCTTAAAAGGATTGCAGAAAGAAACGCTAAGCTGATTGCCATTGAAGATCGCCCTGTTCAGGAAGGCGATACGGTTAATTTGGACTTTGAAGGCAGCGTTGATGGTGTTCCCTTTGCAGGTGGTACTGCTACCGGCTATACCCTGGTTATTGGTTCAGGTACTTTTATTCCCGGTTTTGAAGAACAGCTTGTAGGGGCGACCGTAAACAGTGAATTAGACGTTAACGTAACCTTCCCCGAGGACTATCATAGTGAGGATCTCAAGGGTAAGGCCGCTGTCTTTAAGGTCAAGATCAACGACATTAAGTTCAAGCAGCTTCCGGAAATTAATGACGAGTTTGCTTCCGATGTCAGTGAATTTGAAACCCTTGAGGAATATAAGGGTGACATTCGTAAAAAGCTGACCGAGCAGGCGCAGGAACAGGCTGATAGGAAATTTGAAGACGAAATTATAAAGAAGGCTGTTGAAAATACCGTATGTGAGATTCCCGAAGTGATGGTAAACAGACGTCTGGATGATATGATGCGTCAATTGGATATGCAGCTTCGCTACCAGGGCATGAATCTGGAAGGCTATCTGAAGATGATGGGTATGGAAGAAAGTCAGATCAGAGCTGATTATCATGATAATGCCCATCAGGATGTCAAAACCCAGTTAACCCTGGAAAAAATCGCTGAGGTTGAAGGTATTGCCGCAACTCCTGAGGAATATGATTTGGAGTTGGAGCAAATGGCAAAACGATATAACCAGTCCCCAGAGGAAATGAAGAAACATTTACACGAGGACGATATAGAATATATTAAGAATTCCATTGAGCGCAAGAAGACTGTAGCCATGCTGGTAGAAAATGCACAGGCTTAAATTCTCTCGGGAAATCGAGTAAAACGCGTGAAAAGGTGGAAACCTAATAAAAAGAGGTGTTTATAACATCTGAAAAGGAGGCCTTTATATGTCATCATTAGTACCCTACGTCATTGAACAAAGTAGTAGAGGAGAGCGATCCTACGACATCTTCTCGAGGTTGCTGAAAGATAGAATCATTGTTTTAAGTGATGAGGTAAACGATGTTACGGCCAGCCTCATCGTGGCACAGATGCTGTTTTTGGAAGCTGAAGACCCTGATAAGGACATCCAGTTCTACATAAATAGTCCTGGAGGTTCCATCACATCTGGAATGGCTATTTATGATACTATGAACTACGTCAAATGCGATGTTTCAACAATATGCATAGGTATGGCAGCCAGTATGGGAGCATTTCTTCTCACCGCCGGTGCCAAGGGAAAGAGATTTGCCCTTCCAAACAGTACAATCATGATCCATCAGCCCTTAGGCGGAGCCAAAGGCCAGGCTACAGATATCAAGATTCATGCTGAGTGGATTATCAAGATGAAGGAACACTTAAACAGAATCATGAGCGAAAGAACCGGTCAGCCTCTTTCCAAGGTGGAAATCGATGTGGAAAGAGACTACTTTATGAGTGCCGCCGAGGCAAAAGACTATGGCCTGATTGATCAGGTGATGGAGCGCAGGGTGGGGTGACTTAAGCATGGCGCGATATGACGATAAAAAGCAAGTCAAATGCTCGTTTTGCGGAAAAACCCAGGAGCAGGTCAACAGAATAGTGGCCGGACCTGGTGTCTATATTTGCAATGAGTGTATTGAGTTATGTTCCGAAATCATCGAAGAGGAATTTGAGGATGCTCATGTGGAGCAAGCTCTTGATGAAATTCCAAAGCCCCATGAGATAAAAAAGATCTTGGATGAATATGTAATCGGTCAAGACAAAGCAAAGCGCATTCTGGCCGTGGCTGTCTATAATCATTACAAGCGTATTCGCAACGATAGCCCCAGGCACGATCTGGAGCTTCAAAAGAGCAATATTCTTATGATGGGCCCCACCGGATGCGGAAAGACCTATCTGGCACAGACCCTGGCTAAGATTCTTAATGTGCCCTTTGCCATTGCCGATGCGACTTCGTTGACAGAGGCCGGCTATGTGGGTGAGGATGTAGAGAATATCCTGCTGAAATTGATACAGGCAGCGGATTATGACATTGAGAGAGCTGAGAAGGGTATTATCTACATTGATGAGGTCGATAAAATATCCAGAAAATCCGACAATCCCTCCATTACAAGGGATGTTAGCGGTGAAGGTGTTCAGCAGGCTCTCTTGAAGATACTGGAGGGCACCATGGCCTCAGTACCGCCCCAGGGTGGAAGAAAGCATCCTCATCAGGAGTTCATTCAGATTGACACCACAAATATTCTGTTTATCTGTGGTGGTGCCTTTGATGGCCTTGAAAAGATCATTCAGAATCGTATCGGCAAAAAATCCATGGGCTTTGGCGCACAGGTTGAGAGCCGAAAGGATAAGGATGTGGGTGAGTTGTTTGCTCAGATCAATCCTCAGGATCTCTTGAAATATGGCCTTATTCCTGAGTTTGTGGGAAGATTGCCAGTGACGGTATCCTTGAACCAATTGGATAAAGATGCGCTTGTTGCGATTTTGACCAAGCCGAGAAATGCTTTGGTTAAGCAATATAAGAGGCTTTTCGAGCTTGACGGCGTGCAGCTTGAGGTTGAGGACGGTGCCCTTGAGGTCATTGCAGATCGGGCGATTGAAAGAAAAATCGGGGCCCGAGGTCTTCGGGCCATCATGGAGGATATCATGGTCGATGTTATGTATGATATTCCTTCAAAGGACAATGTAGAAAAGTGCATCATCACAAGAGAAACCGTTATCAATAATGAACAGCCCAATCTGGTGATCGGCGAGCAACGAAAAGCCCTGCCGGCAGTTAAAAAGAAGAAGCGGGAGATTGATCCCGCATCTTAAAAGAATACGAAGAGAATTGGAAAAAATCCATTAAAAGAGCTACCGAAAGGTAGCTCTTTTTGAGAGTTTTGTGATCTGTGACAAGCCCTCTCTCGTTTACTCGAGATTTAAACGCTTACTTAAAATGATATTTGTAATTGAATAATATCCCAGTGACAAAACGCCAAAGAGGATGATGACAAGCCACATGAAGGAATGGACAAGACGGAACTCTTCTGGGGCAGCAAATAGCATCGTGTTATAGTTAATCATCACATTGGAATAGTATCTTTCACCAACCATGACTATCACAATTTCAGAAAGGGCACTCAATAAGATATAGGATCCTATTGAAGTCATGAGCTTGTGCTTATTGGCAAGATGGCCCATAGCAATGGCTGCATAG
>JAEYPI010000054.1 GCA_023410885.1 Bacillota bacterium | reverse complement strand
GTATTTCCGTGGTAAGCTCATCCACCCCAAGCCTCTCATAATGCTTCTGGGGATTCCACAGCTCCATGTTAATGACTAAATTGATGCTCTCGGTCATTTTCACTGAACCGACACCATAGAGGTTCTTGACATCAAGAATACCAATTCCACGGATTTCCACAAAGTGCCTTATGATCTCAGGGGCTGTACCCACAAGGGTCTTACTGGATACGCGACGAACCTCAACCAAGTCATCAGCAACAAGTCGATGTCCCCTCTTAACCAGCTCCAGTGCGGTTTCGCTTTTACCAACACCACTTTCACCCAGAATCAGAACCCCTTCACCATAAACCTCCACCAGCTCTCCATGCATGGTGATCATAGGTGCTAATTCAACATTCAAATAGGCAATAAGATTACTGCTAAAGCGGGAGGTGACATCTTCTGTGCGAAGAAGGGGTACATTGCATTCTTCCGCAACCTGAAGCATTTCAGGAAAGGGTTCCATTCCTCTGGCAAGCACCACGCAAGGAATGCCTGTGGAGAAAAGGCCCAAAAGGCTTTGGTAACGTCTGTCTGAATCAAATTGAGCCAGATAGGTCATCTCAACCTTACCAATAATCTGTACCCGATCTGTTCCAAAATACTCAAAAAAGCTCGCCAGCTGCAAGCCTGGACGGTTAATATCAGTAGAGTACAAGGGAATCTGATCATGCTCGTCTAAATAGTAGAGCTTTTCGAGCATAAATTCATTAACAATTTTTTCAAGCTTTATATTGGATAAATTTCCTGCAGACATCCTTCCATCACTCCTGTGCTAATGATAAGGTTTGTGTTACAACGGTCTTCATCTCTTCTTTTTGACAAATTGTGCTATGGCGGATGCCCTTCTCGTTAAGCCCCACAAGGCCGGCCGGTACTGGCCATTTACTTTTATGTGAAAGAAGCTCTAACAGCTCAAACTCGGATTTTCCTTCAATCTCATCTTTCCCAAATAGTGCCTTGCATACACTTTCATTGAACTTAAAGGGACTTGCAGTAGAGACGACCACTGAGGTTGTCAAATCCCCGGTGGTGATCACATACTTGTCATATACATCAATACCTACCGCGGTATGCGTATCCGACACATAATGATAATCCTCATAGATGCATTCGATGGTCTTTAGGGTTTCGTCCTGGCTGGACCAGCCCGCCCAGAAATGCTTCTGGATCTGTGCTAACGTCTTAGGCCCCACCTCATAATAACCCTTTTCATTTAACTGCTTCATCCAACCAGAAACCATTTGATCGTCATGGTCGGTTAGCTCATAGAGCAATCTTTCAAGGTTACTGGATATGAGTATATCCATGGAGGGCGATATAGTCTTCACAAACTGGCGGCGCTTGTCATAGCAACCCGTTCTGATAAAGTCTGTCAGCACATTATTGTCATTAGAGGCGCAAATAAAGCGATTGACCGGCAAGCCCATAAGCTTGGCGTAGAAACCCGCTAAAATATTGCCAAAATTACCGGTGGGTACTACAAAATTAACCTTTTCACCAAGCTTGATGCGGCCGGTTTTGACCATATCGGCATAAGCTGAGAAATAGTATACAATTTGAGGAACCAATCTCCCCCAATTGATAGAATTAGCTGATGAAAACTTAAGACCCCTGTTTACCATCTCAGCCTTGAGGGCTTCATCGGTAAAAATCTGCTTGACAGCGGTCTGGGTATCGTCAAAATTCCCTTTGACTCCTATAACATCTACATTCCTGCCTGTTTGGGTGATCATTTGATATTTCTGAACCTCACTCACCCCGTTTTCAGGATAGAATACCAGGATGCGGGTTCCCTCTACATCGGCAAAGCCCTCAAGGGCCGCTTTTCCTGTATCACCGGAGGTTGCCACTAAAATAACAATTTCGCATTTTTCCCCTGTTTTTTTCATGGCTTTCACCAGAAAATGAGGCAGAATTTGAAGGGCCATGTCCTTGAAAGCACAGGTAGGACCGTGCCACAGCTCGAGTAGATGTAAGCTGTTGTTTAGGGGTACAACCGGTGCTATGTCAGGGCTTGTAAATTTATTTGCGTCATAAGCCTTTGAAACACAATCTATAAGCTCTTCATCACTAAAATCATCAAGAAAATGCTTCAATAGGATAACTGCGCGTTGGGCATAGGACTTATCAGTTAATTCACCGATCTCCTCAAGTGACAAGCCTGTGATTTGTTGAGGAACATATAGACCGCCATTTTCAGAAATACCTTTTTTAATCGCTTCGGCTGATGGTATTCCCTCTTTGCCGCCCCTTGTACTTTCATATAAAATCATATTCTCTCTCCTAAAAAACCCAAAAATCCACTCCACTAAAAACCGTGGCATAATGAAATTCAACACTAACTATAATAAACCATCATGGGCAAAATTGCAATCAAAGCCAGACCACCTCCAGTTCTCATATGATCCATGTCCGTTCATTTTTTGTTAATAATTTTATAACCTAAAAGTAATATTAAAAAGATTCCCTTAGTGATATAATAATAATGAAGTTATTTATTCCTCCTTTTATATATTGAAACTTTTTTAATTTACCTTATTTAAGAGCACCACAAAGGACGCAATTATTTTATAAGTAAATCCTAATCGGTGCTTTTTTTTTGCCTTTTTTTGATTTACAATGATAATGCATGTTGCTCTGAAAATTCGGTGCTCTTTTATCGAGAGCACCGATCAATATGTATGGAGGATTTCGATGTCTAAAGCAAGTGTTAACAGGCTTGGCCCAAGCCAAACTATTGAATATAGCGAACGTTTTTTCTCCCTTATGACCATCGTTCTTATTTTTCGACTTGTTATCACCTTTATCCCACCCTACACCATAGATATGGGTGGCTATATGGCATGGAGCAATTATTTAGCGTCAAAAGGACCTGCCGACCTTTATGGAAACTCCGGCTTCCACATTGTATACGCTCCTTTCTTTCAATATTGTCTATGGCTTACAGGAGAGATTTCCAGACTTTTTTCCTTATCAGCCCTTTTACATACCTACCTCATTAAGCTCTGGTCCGTGGCCTTCGAATTTTTAGGTGCTTTTCTTATTCTAAAGCTTTCTGAAAAAGTAAACCGCACTGGACAGGGCTCGGTCATGGCTTTGTTCTATTTGTTTAATCCAGGCGTTTTTGTGAATTCCTCTATCTGGGGTCAATTTGATGCCATTCCGGCCACCATGCTTTTGGGTGTCCTGGTTCTGTTTGAGTACAAGAAGCATAATATGGCCGCTCTTCTCTTTCTCATTGCAGTGCTGACCAAGCCCCAAAGCGGTCTTTTGTTGCCCGTTGTGCTCTATCTTTATTTTAAGGATTTCAGATGGGACTTTCAATCGTTTAAGAGGCTTTTTACAGGCCTATTATCAGGTGTTTTCCTCTATCTTGCTATAGTGCTTCCCTTTTATATTCCAACTGATAAGGCCGGGCAAATTCCGGGATTTTTGGACCCCTTTTATTGGCTCTTTGACCTTTATTTCCGAAGTATCAAGGACTACCCCTACGCAACAGCCAATGCCTTTAATTTCTGGACCCTTTTAGGAGGCCAGATTCAGAATGATACTCTGCCTTTTATGGGGCTGAATTATTTATGGTGGGGAAATATACTCCTTGTTCTGGCTCTTTGTTATGCTTTCTTCTGCTTAATTAAAGGGAAAGCCAATCTTTACGCCATTACCTACTTCTCCTTTCTCGTTCTTTTCAGCGCCTTTTTCTTTATGACTAAGATGCATGAGCGTTATCTTCTTCCTGCCATTATATTTATTACGTTGGCAACGGTCTTTGACAAACGTCATTTAATGACCACCGTGCTTTTGAGTCTTTGTATCTTTTGTAATCACCTTTATTTGTATATAATCTCTTTTGAAGAGAGATATTGGCTTGACCGATGGGATGGTCTGGCTATTTTCTTAGCAGCTGTGACCCTGCTAACTTATGGTCTTTCACTTTATCAGGGATATAATTCCTTTATCAAGAAAACAATAGCTAATAACAAGGAGATAGGACATGAACGGAAAGATAAATAAAACCGACCTTAAAATAATGATCGCCATGACAGCCCTATATCTTGCTATTGCTCTCATCAATCTGGGATCTTTCAAGGCACCGCAAACCGGCTGGAAGCCTGAACGCCTCAATGAGAGCTTTATTGTGGATTTCGGTGAGGAAGTGACCCTTGACAAAATTCTTCTCTTCGGCGGCCTGGGTGATGCCTGGGGCTGTTTTGGCAGTTTGGAGCTTGAGGCCAATCAGAATGGCACCTTTGTTCCCTACAGCTTTATTGATATGAAATCTATTTTCAAGTGGCATTATACCACCGATAAAGTGACAACGGACAAGCTTCGCATCAGTACCCGCTATTTACGAACCGATAATGAAAATGACAAGAATAAATTCTTTAAGGCCGAATACCGTGAGATGGGCTTTTTCAGCGGAGAAACCCAGATTACGGACTTTAGGATAGAAAATCAGTCCTCTACCTCCGGGGTCGAAAATCTATTTGATGAACAAGCCCTGGTTCCTGAGCGGCCTAACGTTTTAAACAGCACTTATTTTGATGAGATTTACTTCCCCCGTACTGCCCTTGAACAATTGGAGCAACGGAGCATCCTTTATGAAAACACCCACCCCCCTCTGGGTAAAACCATTATAGCCATCGGCATCAGTATCTTCGGAATGAATCCATTTGGCTGGCGGATTATGGGTACTTTATTCGGTGCCGCACTTATCCCCCTGATGTATATCCTAGCAAAACGCTTCTTCAAGGACAGCTTCTGGGCTTTTTTCTGCGCCTTCCTGATGATGTTCGATTTTATGCACTTTACTCAAACGCGTTTGGCCACCATCGACAGCTATACCGTATTCTTTATCATGCTGATGTTTTACTTTATGCTGGACTATTATGACAGTAATTCTTATGAAAGAGGCTTCTTTAAGTCACTTTTGCCCTTATTGCTTTGTGGTATAACCTTGGGACTTGGAGGGGCTACAAAATGGATCGCGCTCTATGGCGCTTTTGGATTGGCCTTGTTATTCTTTATGTCCCGGGGTTATGAGTATAACGCCTATAACAATCTTTTAAACATTCAGATGAAAAACGAGACCGCCGAAAAGGATTTTAAATCAAGAGCCTTAGGAAAATGGCTCGGCAAGTATTTTTATCTGACTTGTCTATTCTGCGTCCTCTTTTTCATCATTATTCCGGTGGGCATCTATATACTCTCCTTTATTCCCATTGATTATCATGAAAATGAGAAAAGCCTTGTAGTCACGGTTGTGGAATCTGTTAAGAGTATGTATAACTATCATAGGGGCGTTGTTGAGCCACACCCCTATTCATCCATGTGGTATGAATGGCCATTGGATCTTCGCCCCATTTTTTATTATCAGGGTTCGCTTCTTCCCAATAATAAGGGCGCGGCCATTGCCGGGTTCGGTCATCCCCTTTTGTTTTGGGTAGGTTTCGTCGCCTTTTTTGTCGTTTTGTGGCTCATGGTTCGCCAGGCTTTGAAAAAGGAACAAACCCTTGAAAGGAATAAGCTTCTGTTATTCCCCTTTATAGGCTTTTTATCCCAGTACCTACCCTGGGTCGTCGCTCCTAGGAAGCTCACGTTCATCTATCACTATTTTTCCTGTGTTCCTTTTCTTATCCTGATGGTAGGCGTACTTTTCAGGTACCTTGAAAACAAAAGCATTATATCAAGGAAAGCCACCAAGGTCTTCCTGGTCCTGTTCCTTCTACTTTTTGTCATTTATTATCCTGTTCTCTCAGGCTTGGAGGTTCCCCGCATGTATTTGAATGCGCTTCGGATTCTACCACGCTGGGAATGGTAATGGAGGTTTTAATTAACACATGACTAAATTATTGCAGCTCCTTCAAAAAATCCCTATACTCAACAAAATTCTGACCCCTGAAACCTTTGGTCAGTTTGTTCGCTATTTATTTGTGGGGATTTTCTCCTTTTCCATTGAATACGGCCTTTTTATACTGCTCAGGAACGCTCTGACCTTAAGCGAGCTTCTAGTCAATGTCATAGTGTATACCATCATCTTCTGGATAAACTTTCTTTTGAACAAGTTCTTCTCCTTTAAATCCAGAACCAACTTTAAACGCCAGCTTTTCCTTTATGGCCTATTGTTTATCTTCAATTTGGTGGTAGGCAATATTTTACTGTTCTCAGGCATTCGCTATCTTTTGGTACTCATAAGCGGCGAAGGGTCCTGGCCGGTCCTTTATCTGCCCAAGATCCTCATTATGTTTTTCATTATTTCATGGAACTTTGTGCTTTATAAAAAGGTGATTTATAAATAACCTTCGGGATTTTTCATATTGGGAAGGATGAAAGAATTTTTGAAAATCGCAATCATAGGAGCGGGACTTACAGGTCTGACAGCAGCGTACAGGCTTTCACAGAAAGGGCATGACATTACCCTGTTTGAAGAAAGCGGAAAAATAGGTGGTCTGGCCTCAGCTTTCCCTGCGGGCTCAGAATCCCTTGACCGCTTTTACCATCACATCTTTGTAAGCGACTCGGAGCTTTTGTCGCTGGTAGACGAGCTGGGCATATCAGATAAAATAGAATGGTATGAGCCCAAAAATGCTATTTACTTGGAGGATACTATTTTCCCCTTTACATCCCCACTGGATCTCCTGCGTTTTAAACCTCTTCACTTTTTTTCCAGAATACGTATGGGGCTTCTTGTTTTAACCTCCAAATTTATCAAGGACTATAAGCCCTTTGAAAATATCACAGCAAAGGAATGGATCGTCAAACGCTCAGGCCAGGATGCCTATGACAAGGTTTGGGGACCTCTGTTAAAATCCAAGTTTGATGTGGATGCGGATAGTGTCTCCGGAACCTGGATATGGAACAAATTCAAGCTCAGGGGCTCTTCCAGGGGCAAGAATATCAGTAAAGAACAGCTGGGCTACATGGAGGGCGGTTTCATTACCCTGCTGGAGGGTTTGGTCAAGAGCATACAGCAAAATGGCAGTTCAGTTCATCTTCAAAGCCCGGTAAAGGAAATTAATCAAAATCAGCAAGGTCTATGGGAAATTGTGACAGACAAAAACTACGGTCCCTTTGACAAGGTGCTTTTTACTGCATCACCCGAGCTACTTGCCCAGGTATGTCCCGGTCTTCCCCCCCATTACAGCAAATCCCTTGAAGCTATCAAATTCAAGGCCAATTTGTGCCTGACCCTGGAGCTTAAAGAAAGCCTATCACCATACTATTGGATTACCATCTCCCAGGAAGGTCTCCCCTTTGTTCTCATCATTGAGCATACTAATTTGGTAGGAGCTCGGGGTTATGGTTCATCCATTGTCTACCTGTCCCGATATCTTGATGTATCCGATCCTCTCTACAGTGCATCAGATGAGGAAATCACTCAAACCTTTACCATGGGCTTACATAAGGTCTTTCCCGGATTCAAGCCTGAAAGTATTAAAAAAGCAACTTTAAGCCGGGCAAGGTACGCCCAGCCTGTAGTGACGTTGGGTTATGGTGAGCGAATTCCTGACATAAAAACGCCATTAAAGGGACTTTATTTAGCTTCAATGCCCCAGATTTACCCCGAGGACAGGGGGCTTAATTATGCCGTACGCTTGGCCAATCAAGCGGGACAAGAAATACATAATCAACGAACATAATTTTTAAATAGCCGGGACAAAACTACTAATTAGGAGGGTTCATATGGAAAACATCGTTTGTTCGATCATTGTTCCCATGTATAACGAGGAAGCTGT
The DNA here is from genome assembly GCA_023410885.1 of Bacillota bacterium. GTDB lineage: Bacteria > Bacillota > Clostridia > DSM-8532 > DSM-8532 > DTU059. Next base: position 11,873 of record JAEYPI010000054.1, on the reverse strand, counting down.
GATACCGGAGACCTATCGCAGGCTCACACAGGTCATGGAGAAATTTGGTGAGAGCTATGAGATTCTTTTTATTAATGATGGGAGCCGGGATAAAACAAGAGACATGCTCCAGGAGCTCTGTAAAAGCGATTTTCATATTAAGCTGATCGATTTTGCACGGAATTTTGGTCACCAGATTGCCATCACAGCCGGAATGGATTATGCCGCAGGTGAATGCATGGTCATCATCGATGGGGACCTGCAAGATCCTCCGGAATTGATACCCGAAATGGTCAAGCTTTGGCGCAGCGGCTATGAGGTGGTCTATGGAAAAAGAAAGACCCGTCAAGGGGAAACCTTTTTCAAGAAATTTACAGCGAAAGCCTTTTATAGAATACTCCACAGTCTTACCGACGTGGATATCCCTGTAGATACCGGAGATTTCAGGCTTATTGACCGTAGGGTTTGTGAGGCTTTAAAACAACTCCCCGAAAGAAGTCGTTATGTACGAGGACTAATGAGCTGGGTTGGGTTTAAGCAAACAGCTATTGAATTTGAGCGAAGTGAGCGCTTTGCAGGTGAGACAAAATACCCCCTTAAGAAGATGATAAAGCTGGCCATGGACGGTATCATGTCCTTCTCCTATAAGCCCTTGAAATTTGCATCCTATATCGGTATACTGATCTCTGGAATAAGCTTTATATACCTCATTGCGGTTCTGCTTCAAAAGCTGTTCTTCCCTCACTCAGCCCAATCAGGATGGGCTTCCTTGATAGCGGTCAGTTTGTTTTTTAATGGTATTATTCTACTCATGCTGGGCATCATCGGCGAATACATCGGACGAATTTATGATGAAGCCAAAGGACGGCCCCTTTACATTATCAGTGAGCTTAAGAACATGGACGGACGCGAGAGCCCTCGTTTTAAAATATAGTAGGCTGCTCAAACCCTAAAGCGACTCTATATTTTCGCAGTCCTCATAAGGCTTGATTTCATTCACCTTAAGCTCCGGGCAGATTTTGCTCATACCCAGAGTTTAAGGTGAGTTATTATCCCTACATAAATGCCATTGGCCTTTTATTCAAATAATACCTTGCTGCTTAACAGCCCGCTTTTCATGACAAGACCCCTAAGGGTTTTATTATACATGGCAGGACTTTTTAACTGCTTAAGTGCAATATTGCTTCTAAGGTTTACTATACTTTTTCTGTAGCGCTTTTGGAAGTCCTCAACACCCTCATTGAGGCTTAAAGCCAAGGCATGGGCACTCCTGAGTGCATAGCTGATACCTTCTGCAGAGCTGGGGCTGATAAAGCCGCCCGCTTCACCGACTAGGGCCGCATGGTCATTGCCTGTTAGAATATCTCCCTTGCGTGGACGCAGGAGATAAGCACCTTCCCTCCTGACGCGTTTATTAAAACTGAATCCGTATTCCCTGAGATTATTCTTTAAGGACTCAAACTTCTGCTGGGCATCTTTTTCAGGTGCAAGAGCCGACCCAATAATGAGTTGCCCGTTTTTTGAAATGGTCCAGGAATAAAAATCTGTTATTTCACTATCAAATATGGCACCATAGTAAGGAACCGCTTCATCTGTTTCAAACCATTCCTGAATCGTAATATACTTTTTAAGTGTGTCTTTCTCGCCGAAGAGCTGCTTACGAACACTTGACCAAGCACCATCGGCCCCGACTATGACTTTGGTCTTCTCAGTATAAATTTTATTATTGTACATGAAGGCGATATCATAGCCTTCCTTGTTTTCACTTAGGGAATTAAACCGACATCCCATCGCCATCGCCACATTCTCCGGTATTAGGGATACCAACCATTCGTCAAAACGTTTCCTGTCCATATTAAAATAGAAACGCTGATAGAAGCGCTCCTGAAAATTATCGAAATCAATGGTTCTCACTAAAAAGAGCTGAGGATCCACAAGAACATCCGTCGGTACAGCAAGGCCCATTTTTCCAAGCATTTGCTGAGCATCGGGAGCGAGAAGACCCCCACAGCATTTCATCCTCTTTTCATTTTCTCCGTCAATTAAATCTCTTCTATCTAAAAGCAGAACTTTATATCGCTTATCAAGTAGACGGGCAAGGGTAGAACCCGCCGGACCCGCTCCCACAATAGTAATGTCATAGGGCATTTTTGCGACCTCCTTCTCGTGATTCTAAGTCTGTTCCATTTTACCACAAAACCATCTGTCGTCAAAGCTTTAAGGCAGTATTAATGGATGCCCTCCCTTATGGAACTGCTTACTTATGACTGCTTTGGCAGGTCTTGAATGGTTGTTTTAACAGCCGCTATTTGCTATAATGAAGTAAATTCAAGAAATCGGAGGTTCATTATGAAGTCATTAAAAGGAACAAAAACAGCAGAAAACCTTCTTAAATCTTTTGCTGGCGAATCACAGGCCCGTAATCGCTATACATTTTATGCCTCAGTTGCTGACAAAGAGGGTTTTAAGCAAATCAAAAATCTTTTTATCGAAACTGCAGACAATGAAAAAGAGCATGGTAAGAGGTTCTATAAGTTCTTACTGGAAGGTCTTGCAGGTGAACTGCCCACAATGATCGAAATCCAGGCCGCTTATCCTGTTGCTCAGGGCACAACCCTCGATAACCTCAAGGCGGCAGCAAGCGGTGAAAATGAGGAATGGACCGATTTATATCCTGAATTCGCAAAGGTAGCTGAAGAAGAAGGCTTCCCCGAGATTGCAGTTGCTTACAAAATGATTGCAGCCGTCGAAAAGAAGCATGAAGATCGCTATCTCAAGCTTGCCAATAATATCGAGCAAGGAAAGGTCTTTAAAAAGGACGAGAAGCTTCAGTGGAAATGCGGCAATTGCGGTTATATCCACGAAGGTGCCAGCGCTCCTGAGAAGTGCCCCGCATGCGTCCATCCCCAATCCTACTTCGAAGTACATATTGAAAATTATTAATATAAGACAATGCAAAAAGAGGGGGTGCACTTCATTCCCCTCTTTTTCTATGGACAAAAGCACATTCTCCGAAGCAATGATGAGCAGTGGATGAGGCTGATTTTAGCTCAATTAATAATGAGGCTCATTTTTATCCCGGCTGTCACTCAAGAATCCCACAGCCAAAGCCGTTACCGGGATGGTCAGAATAAGCCCTATGCTTCCGGCCAAAGAGCGTACAACCTCACTGGCCAGTGCATCCTGATTAATGATTTCCGAAAAAGGAATCTGGTGGGCCATCAATAAAAGCATCATCTGCAGAGAACCTCCCACATAGGCCAGGATTAAGGTATTGGACATTGTTGCCATCATATCCCGTCCAATATTCATCCCGGCGCGAATCAGGGCACCTCTTTTAATCTTGGGATTGATTTCTTTTATTTCAAACATGGCCGAGGATAGGGATAGCGCCACGTCCATGGCGGCACCAAGGGCACCGATAATGATGCCTGCAAACAAAAGGCCCTTAAAATCAAAGGAAATATTTTGAGGGATATAGAGTAGCATTTGAGATTCCTCATCACCAAGGCCTGTGAGTTTAGCAAAAAAACCGATGATTTGCGAGATAAAGCCGGCTGCTATTACCCCTCCCGTAGTTCCGATAATTGCTGTTAATGTTTTTTTGTTGATGCCACTTACAAGAAGCAAGGTCACACAGGTTATGGCCGTACATACCCAAATCGATACAAATACCGGGTCAAACCCTTTCAAAATCAATGGAAGCAGAATATATATAATGGCAAAGACGGTCAAGACCAAGGTAATTAAGGTTCTAAGCCCCTTCATTCCCCCAACAAATAAAAGGATACCGGCAAAGAGAAGGACCAGGAGCAAAAGGTATTTATCCCGTGCCACATTGTAGATATAGGCTTGGGTGATATTCTCCTCCCCATCAAACTCCAAAGTCAAAAGGACTTCATCGCCAGGTTTTAAAAGGGTATTGTTCTGTTTTTCAGAAAAACTTAGGCTCAGGGCATATTCAGCCTCAACGATCTTATCTTTAAACGGACCTTTGGTGGTTATTCTCACCTTCAGCATTTGAATGTCATTATCCAGGCTCCCGCCGGAATACTCGATCTGTTCATCCATGACAGACAAAACCTCAGTAACCTTTCCCCTGACATTGGCAGCAGAAGATACGGTTTGAGTGTCTTCCACACAAAAAGAGGTTGTATCCAGGAGCATTATACAAACTAAGATAAAGAAAATGAGGAATCTTCTTTTATGTAAAAATTGAAACCTTGACATGCTATTCCTTTCCAAAAAGAGATAGTTATTCTTCAATAGCTCGTTTTTTTACATCATACCATAAACAGAGTCTCCTTAAAAGCAGTAAAGCTCTTGACAAGAAATGGCTCCAACAGTTAACTCCAATATGCATACATGGTTTTTGGCAGTGAGAAGGCCCTTGGAATTATCAATATTTATACAGATTAAATGCTATTGGCAGACTCTGGTGTGAAAAAAGTGAAGAAATACGCTATAATGGACATAACCCAATCTTGAAAGGAAACTCATAAATGGAGCAGCTTAAATCAGCCACCTTTGATAAAAATCGACATATTGAGTACATTGATGTTCTGCGCGTATTATCCATGATTTCTGTAGTCTTTTTACATACAGCTGCCGGAAGTCTTAGGGGTAATTTGGGGTCACCCATCTGGCACATTGCCAATGTGTTAACTACCATCATGAGCTCAAGTGTTCCTTTGTTTTTCATGATATCGGGGGCCATGCTTCTTGACAGTGATAAAACCCTTTCACTTGGCTATACCTATAAAAAGCGTCTGCCTAAAGCTCTTGTTCCTTTTCTGGTCTTTTCATTTTTGGCTGTTTTCTATTATGCGGCTTTAAGCCATGTCATTTCAGGAGCTGTTAACTGGAAGGATGTCCTGTCAAAGCTAAAGAACATTACCAGCCAACCTACAACCGTCCATCTATGGTTTATGTATGCTTTGATACCCCTATATCTTTTATCACCGCTTCTAAAGAGATTGGTGGATGCCCTAACCCGGAACTTGACGCGCTATTTACTGCTGCTCTGGGTGGTATTTGCTTCACTACTGCCCACCCTGGCCTCACTTTTACCAGCCCCCATTCAATCCTTTTTTGTTATCAACCCCAGCTATAACCTCAATTTTCTGAATGGTTATTTAGGGTACTTTATTTTGGGCTACTATTTATTTAAAGATGAAAAGCATTACTCAAAAAAGCGATTGGTCGGTATCATTCTTTTGGATACCTTCATTATTTCGTTGGGCACCTGGCTGAAAACCAGCCAAATTGAACAGTATTCCGAGATTTTCAAGAGCTATACCAGGATATTCACCTTGATTCTTTCCGTTTCAATCTTCCTGCTCGTAAAAGAAATTTACAGTGAACGTGTCCTCTCCAAACCATGGTCCGGAATTGTCAAAGTTCTTTCGGCCGCCTCATTCGGCATTTACTTAGTACACAATTTACTGGTTGATCTGATATCACGCCTTATAAAGCTTGGACCCGCTCAGTCATTACTTGTCCTTTTCGGGGGCTTTGTGGCTGTTTTTGCTGTTTCATTGGTGGGTATGATCGTGGCAGCAAGCCTGAAGCCTTTCTGTTATATCTTCACCGGCCTTTCCTTTAAAGCGGCATCCGAATCCATGAATATTCAATATTTCGCAAAGAAAATAAGAAATAAAAAGGAAGCATAAGGAGTTTTTGTAAAGGTAACCCCCCATGCTTCCATTTAAAAATGAAGACTATGCGATTTATTGAAGTACAGCCTTAACTTCGCTTAACATCAAGGCCACATTGTTCAATCCACCATCAGCAAGATACCATGCTTCAGGGTTGAGGTAAACAATTTTGCTGTTCTTTGCTGCATTTGTAGCGTTGACTAAATCATTGTTAAGGGTGTCACTAGCTTTTTGAGAACCGCCTGCAATAACTGTACGGTCTACTACAAAGAGAATGTCAGGGTTTTTCTCAGATATGTACTCATAGCTTGTGCTTTGACCATGGGTAGAAGCTTCGATAGCCTCATCAACAGTTTTTACACCTAATACATGGTGAATGAGGCCAAAGCGGGAACCTTTTCCGTATGCACTGATTTTACCATCATTAGTCAATATGACGAGGGCCTTTTCCTCAGAAGCTTGTGCAACGGCACTGATGGCTTGAATTTCTGCATCGATTGCTGCCAAATGGGTTTTAGCTTCTTCGGTCTTTCCCAGGACTGCTGCGATATTCTCAGTATTCTGTTTAAAATCGTCCATATAAGTAGCGGGATTGAGTTGAACAAATAGAGTAGGTGCAATTTCATTCATCTTATCAAAATAGTCTGATTGTCTCTCACCGATAATGATAACATCGGGTTCAAAATTAAAAATCGCTTCCATATCGGGCTCAAACAGGGTACCCGCATTGTAGGCTGTTTCATATTTGGATAAGCTGCTGGGAATATTGCTTGTTGGAACAGCAATTTCTACATCAGCACCTAATTTATCAATGGTGTCAAGAGCGCCCATATCGAATACAACAACTTTTTTAGCGGTTTCAGGTAGGGTAAAGCTGCCTTTACTGTGGGTAATATTAATTTCGGGTGATGGTGTTGCTTCCGGTGTTGCTGGTGCCGCTGCCGTCGCCGTTGCTGTTTCTGCTTCTTTTGTTGCCGGTGTATTGCCATCGGAACTCTGTGAAGCAGCACCGCAGCCTGCCAAAATTCCCAGTGATAAAACTAATGTTAATGCACGTACAAGTATTTTTTTCATTTTTATATCCTCCAGATATTTAAATTTAGTTATAATACAAACAAACCGGTTTCCCATTCAAGGTTTGAACCTCAATATCCATATCGTAAACTTGGCTTAACACCTCCCGTTTAATCATATCCTCCGCTCTTCCCTCGCTGATGACCCTGCCGTTTTTCATGGCGACAATATAGTCAGCGTAATTAGCGATAAAATTGATGTCATGAATGACCACCATAATGGTTTTGTTCATTTCATCAACCATTTTACGTAATACCTGCATAATCTGGACCGAATGCTTCATGTCCAAATTATTCAAGGGTTCATCTAAAAAAACATACTCTGTATTCTGAGCCATAATCATGGCGATATAAGCCATCTGTCTCTGACCACCGCTCAGCTCATCAAGATATGCATTTTCCATTTCATTTAAATCCAAATAAGATATGGCCTTATTGATTTGCTCCTCGTCCTCCTTGGTAATGCGACCTTGGGAATAAGGAAAGCGGCCAAAGCTGACAAGCTCCCTTACGGTTAGGCGAATATTAAGATGGTTGGATTGCTTTAATATGGATAAGCGTTTGGATAGATCACTGCTCTCCCACTGACTGATTTCCTTTTCATCCACAAAAACCGATCCTTCAGTTCTTGTTATAATACGGCTCAGCATGGAAATCAGCGTACTCTTTCCCGCACCATTGCTACCGATAAACGCAATCAATTTACCTTTTGGTAAGTCGAGGTTGACATCATCGACAACTCTTTTTTCACCATAGTTTTTTATCAAATGGTTTGATTTGATCATGCCTTTTTCTCCTTCAGAATCAAGTAAATAAAGTATAGGCCTCCGATAAAATTGATAATGGCACTCATGGTTGTACCAAAATTTAAAATCCGTTCAGTTAAAAGCAGTGCGCCTATCAGCATTACAACACTGATCAGGAAGGTCATGGCAATACGCACCTTGTGCTTATAGGTGTTGGCAAGCTTTCTGGCGATGCTGACAACTAGAATCCCGAGAAAAGTGATGGGGCCTACAAGAGCGGTTGAAACCGATACCAGGACAGCGGTCACCATCAGGTTTTTGAGTACAACCTTGTGATAAGCAACCCCCAAATTAATGGCATGATCTTGTCCAAGGGATACCACATCCAATTTGGCGTTGTCCTTCAAGGTGATTAAAAAGGCAATCAGCGTCACCCCAAGACTAATACTTAACAGGTTTTCATTAATATTGTTGAAGCTTGCAAACATTTTGCCTTGCAGTATTGAAAATTCATTGGGGTCCATCAGTACTTGAATAAAGGTTGCTAGACCATTAAACAAAGAACCAATGATGGTGCCTGCCAAAACCAGAAAATAAAGATTTTTCTGATTACCGCGGAAGAGGAACAGGAACAGTACCCAGGAACTCATTATCATGGCCGCCACAGAGATAAGAAAATTAGAATACCCTGACATCATGACAATTTTACCTGATCCCAGGAGCAACACAATGATGGTCTGGATAAACATATAGAGCGAATCCAAGCCTATAATACTGGGAGTTAATAGCTTGTTATTGGTAATAGTCTGAAAGGTAACCGAAGAATAACTTACACAATACCCCACCAAAAGGATTGTTACCCATTTGATTATTCTTCGCGGCAGGAAGTAGGCAGTATTTTTTGGTGTAAGCCCGAAAAACAGGAACAAAGAGCTTAAAAGGAGGAGCGCTCCTATGAGAACAAGCGGTATAAAAAAGGATTTCTTATGTAAATTCTTCATCTGCATCGTTTACTGCTAAGCGCCCAAAGCCGCCTTTCCTTTCTTAACAAACAAAATTGTGAAAAAGATGATACTGCCAACTACACTGACAATGACACTGATTGCAATTTCATAGGGGAATATGAGGAGTCGGCCAAGGATATCACACACGAGTAAAAAGAGTGAGCCTAAGGCCGCTGTCTCAAATAGTGTGTTTTTAAGATTATCCCCCCGATAAAGGGAAATGAGATTGGGTATGATCAGCCCTACAAAAGCAATACTGCCAATGGTAACTACGATTACGGTAGTGAGCAGGGAAACAATGAAAAGTCCCAGTGTGATAACCTTTTTATAATTCAGACCCAGATTGGTAGCGAAGCTCTCACCCATTCCTGCAATTGTGAATTTACCTGCATAGAGATAAGCTATCACCACTAAGGGGAATCCAATATACAGCAGTTCGTAATTGCCCTTAATAATTAGTGAAAAATTACCCTGTAGCCAGGAGTTGATGTTTTGAATCAAATCAAAACGATACGCAATAAAGGTAGTCAGTGAGCTTACAACACTTCCGAGCATCAAACCGATCAAAGGAACCATAACGGCGTTTTTGTACTGTATACGTTGTATCACATTAATAAACACAATGTTTCCTAAGAAGGCAATGATAAAGGCAATGAGGATTTTTGACATTTTATCCTGCCCGCCTGCCACTATGATGGCGATGAGACAACCAAGCTTACACCATTCCATGGTTCCAGCGGTTGAGGGTGATACAAAGCGGTTTCCGGTGATGGTCTGCATAATTTGTCCCGCAATGCTCAACCCCGCTCCTGTGATAACGATACTTAATAAACGCGGCAGTCTGCTTATAAGAAAGATGTGGACATCCTCACTATTGGCTTGAAGCAAACCCGACCATTGAAAATCCTTCACCCCAACACCAAGGGAGAAGACCCCCACCACTATTAAAGCTATTACTAATAACCATCGATTTTTCATCGTTTAATCCTTATGTCTCCCATCAATTTGTAAATCATACGGTTAGCGTTGACTAACTTGCTGTCAAATAAATAAGTTAGCGGTAACTAACTTATTTCCAAAATAATTGGTTAGTTTTAACTAACCTACGCAATAGATGTTACCACAGCTCATCTTACGATGTCAACACTTTTTTGGGGAGTAAGTAACATCGCAATATCACATTCAGCAACACCATTCAATGCCGCCGTCAGGATTCTGGAGGGGATGCCACGGTTAAATTTCTATAATGAAATACACCTTTTCGTTTTCACACATAGCAGGAACGGCAATATACTCTATGCCATTGTGTGTGCTGTTCTTTCCCGCATGATAATGACCTTGATAAACTGCCTTTACACTTTTGCTCTTGTTTATGATATTGTTTATTTCGTCGGCATTAAAAAGCCTGTGATTTTCAGGTACTAAAGGATCAATATTTTGATGTATAAATATGTAGGTTTCTCCGTCGATTTCTTTTAGTGTTTTTTCAAAAATCAAGACATCGGGTAAAAAAGTATCGGTCCAATCGGAATCACCGGGCATATAATGCTTTCCGTTTTTAAAATAACAAGCATCTAAAAATATCAGATTTTTCCCGTCATAAAACTTATTTTCAGGACTGCAACCCTGTAAGATTTCGTAAAATTCTTCTTTAGTAAACGCAAAAGCATCGTGATTTCCCATTAAGCAAACGGTTTCTATAGGTGATAACTTTATAACATCGGCGACCGCTTTTAAGTTTTCAATTTCCTTCAAATGCGTATGTTCCTTATCTATCAAGTCGCCAAGACAGATTACGATATCGCAATTCTGAGCTTCAAATTCAGTATATGCTTCCTTAATCTTTAACAAGGATCTGCTGTTATATCGCTTACCGCAGGTTAATTCCTGTGAAGAATAATGAGAGTCAGTAAATATTCCGATTTTCATACTATCACCACTTTTTAATTATTATAACTCGACCTATAACAAAAAAACAAAGCTATCAACATTACTGTCGTTCGTTTCCATCTTGTCGAAGAATTTAGTGATATCACTCGTCGTTAGCCGAATATCACTGCGAAGTAAAGTTCAAGGCAAAGCCTATCATGGCTTAGTAACTACTTCAACGAACCTTTTTGCCCTTTGGCAAAAAGGGTTCTTATCAAAGTAACCCTCCCCCAGCAAAACAAAAAACCGACCTATTGGTCGGTTTTTTATTTTGGTGGGAGAAGGTGGATTCGAACCACCGAAGTCGTCAGACAACAGATTTACAGTCTGCCCCCATTGGCCGCTCGGGAATTCTCCCCTATTGTGTGTTCAGGCTGTTTTCGAGCCGCATGTATTATATTACATGGGTCGGCGCTTCTTGTCAACCCTTTTTCATCAGAAAAATTAGAACTTTTAAAACAACGTAAGTAAACTATTTAATGGGTATGACAGGGGGAAGGTTTGTATGATTCGCTCCTCCCTTTACTCACTTCACCATTTGCTCACTTATGACCTTAAACAGCTCATCCCGTGCATAAACCCTTTTACTCTCAAGTCCAAACAGGCCTGGGTCTATCAGGAAAGGAATGGCCAGTTCCTGGCGGTCGGCCTCCAAAAACACCAGGAAATCGGTGCCGTAATTGATATCGACGACAACAGGATCATAAACATTCTTATAGCCCTTGGCTTCAACCCATTTTATGAGGCTGTCGGAATCAAACATCATCTCATAATTTTTACTGATGAATGCACCGATAGGATGGGTTGATATCACATACTGCTTTTGCTCATGGGTATAGATAATATCTTGACTGGATATAGAGAAGTCCATATTTTCGGAATTAAGGGCATTAACGGTCAGCAATCCCTCCATAATCCCATTGGTATTCTTCAATGGCAAAGCCCAATATCCCGTATCATTCAGCAGCTCCTTATAGCTCTTGGCCTTTACAAGCATCTCACTGTCCACTCCCGTAGGAATCACGGTTTGAATCCGGGTTACACCGGCTTCATTCAAAGTGAACTGGGTACTATTTGCAGTATTATACTCACTAACGGCTCCTACAAACACATCCCTGTTCCGGGCTTCGTCTGACTCCACCTCGTTCTTTGTATCGTTTAGTGAAGACTGAAGAGATTTAAGGGGTGCTAAAAGATAAGTAGAATCTCCGTCTGTAAAGCTTTTTATTGCTAAACCGTTCTCGGGCACTTCGGGACTTGGCGTCGCAGAAGGAGCCCTGGACTCGTCAAACGTAATACTAAATTCATCCGAACGTTTGCCCTGATCACCGCTTAAAGCATCTTGGTCTGCAGCCACCACACTTCCTATTTCAACACTCTCGGCATTTGAAGCTTGCGGTGCAGCGGCTGCCTCTTGATTTTTAGACATCATAGGGCTTCCATTAAATACCAGAACCAGTACCAAAGCTCCTGCAGCCAAGGGAG
>JAEYPI010000015.1 GCA_023410885.1 Bacillota bacterium | reverse complement strand
CCATCAGACCAAATAAGGCATAGACGTTGATGTTTAAGGTATTAATAAAATAGCCAATAACACCAAAGACGGAGATAGCCAGGAAACCTATCAGCATACCGAAAACAACATTCATATTCTGTTTTATAGCCTCTTGAGGATTATTCCAAGCTAGCTTGGGACGCTTTAAATCAATGTAAAGGTTCAAGGCGCTAACAGGGATCAGTGCCAACGAGGAAAGGACTACAGTCATGAGCGTCAGAATAGGACTCAATTTAAAGGACAGCATGGCCATAACAGCGGAGAGAACAACCGCACCAAATGAGATGGAATAACCGGCCAGAAGCTTCCCATAGATTTGAATTTCCGACTTGACCGGGATATTCTTAAGAATCCAGAAGTTATGCCCTTCTCTTGAGAAGGTGCTTGAAATAGCAGGGTTAATAAGGGCAAAGAACGTTATGATCCCTGCGACTACCAAAAGCAGCTCTGATTGGGATTCACTACTTTCGATGAGATCAAAAAGAAACTTAAGATCAGGATCATTGGCAAAATTCCCCCCAAACATGGGAATCATCATCATAAGGGGCGCCACGACGAGTATCACCAGTGAATTTAACGCGTAAATGGGTGTTCTGAGTACGATGCGCCATTCATTTTTAAAAATAGCCATGATATGGGAGGATGCCCCATAGGTCAGCTTTGTCTTACCAGGCTTTGATTGGGTTTCCAGCTGAGCTGTAGCCCCCTTTTGATAGATGAAGGAAGCTAAAAAATAGACCAAGCCAAAAGCAACAAGTGAGGTTATAACCAAGTAAAGCAGATTAAGTGCCGATGCCATTCCTCCGGCGGATAAGGCTTTTGTCACCCATACTGATGGCGGAAAGGCTCTTCCCATAAATTCTATCAAGGCATTGCTGCTTTGAAGCAGAGTCATCATAAAGTCGTTTTCATTTTCGGGTATCCGGCTCATAAGGTAATTTTGTCCGCCAATGATTACTATCATTAATAGGATACTGCCAATGATGGTGATGAGATCGCGGCGTCTCGAGCGACTTACAATATTCATGAGTAGAAGTGAGAGAACGGCTGAGATAACCAGTGGAACCAAAGGAATAAAGAGTGTGCAGATAATGGCTATAAGATAATACACTACCCCTTGGCCTGTTCCCACTCCATAGATGATAACGGGGGGCAGCATGAGGAAAAATGCAAAGGGATATTCACCCAGTAAAACGAGCATGAATTTGGAGACGAACACGCTTCCCTGGGGAACTGGAAGGGACGCGAGAAATTCCGTATCTTTGGCCAAAAACAGTGTGCTTAAAATATAAAAGATGCCAAAGATAAGCACTACCAGTCCTGAAATAACCGACGCCATGGTCAGAACAATCTCAGGGGTTTGAATGCTTGCAGCAGTCTTGTAAAGCTGAAACATTAAGAAGGCATAAAGACCTACAATCTCAACCAGGGCAAATAAAATGACCAGTCCAAGTCCCAAACCCTTCCAAAGGGCCTTCTTATCATTTTTCAAGCTATATCTTGCATAAGAAAGGCCGTATTGGGCGTTTATCTGCATCTTAAGCAAGCTAAAGAATTTATGCATGCTCACCACTTCCTTCTTCGGTAAGGCTTAAGAAGATGCTTTCCAGAGAGGCATCACCGGATTTTCTAAGCTCGTCCATGGTACCCACGGCGATAATTTTCCCTTTGTTTATAATGCCAATACGGTGACAAAGCTTCTCGGCAACCTCCAAAACATGGGTGGAAAAGAAAACAGTATTCCCTTTGGAACAGTGCTCATTCATTTCTTCTTTTAAAAGATGAGCGGACTTGGGGTCCAATCCGGTCATGGGCTCGTCCAATATCCATAAGGGAGGCTGATGAAGCAGGGCACCCGTTAAGATGATTTTTTGCTTCATACCGTGTGAATAGCTCTTGATGGGCTGACCGGCCGCCTGCTTCATATCAAACATCTCGAGATATTTATCAATGTTTGCTTTTCTCTCTGCACCGTGAACATTGTAGACGTCGGCAATGAAGTTAAGGTATTCAATACCCAGTAATCGTTCATAAACATCATGGGCATCAGGGACGAAGCCCATGCTCATTTTAGCTTTGATAGCCTCTTTCTCAACATCATGGTTATTGATTATAATTTTACCTTCATCTATGGGTAAGATGCCTGTAATCATTTTAATAGTAGTGGTTTTACCTGCACCGTTTGGACCTAAAAAGCCAAATATCTCACCGGCTTTGACTTCCAGAGAGATATTGTCAACGGCCTTAACCTTACCCTTGGAATAGGTTTTTGAGACATTTTTAATTGAAAGCATATCGTCAACCTTCTTTCAGCTTTAGTTCGTCATAAGCTTTTATACTATAATATTTCTACATATAATTTGTATTTCCTTTATTCCGGTTCGATTAAAAACGCTCAAGGGCTCAAAAAGGCCCGCTAGCGCGAGCCCTCATCCTTCTTTTTGTTTTTTATATCTCTGATGATACTGGATACGATGGGAACTAATAAGCTAATACCCCCTGCTATCAACCAGTCATTAAGCTTTAAGGGCATGGTGTCAAAAATCGGCATCATGAAAGGCAGATAAATGACACTCAGCAGCATCAGAACAGAGCTCAATACCGCATAGACCAGGGAGGGATTTGAGAAGAGATTGAGCTCTAAGAGCCCCCTGGTTTCCGACTTACATTCAAAAACATGAATGAGCTGGGAAAGAACCAGGGTAACCAGGGCCGCCGTTCTGCCCGTGGCCGTATTTTTGCTGAGGGTCAGTACAATCAGAAAGCTTGCCAATGTTGACAGCGCAATGAGGATACCCCTTGTAATAATGATGGAAGACAATCCATGAGCAAAGATGCTTTCACCTGGGGACCGCGGTGGCTGGTTCATGGTATCGGGCTCTCCCGGCTCCAAGCCCAGGGCAATAGCCGGCAAGCCATCGGTGCCAGGTTCACAATGAGAATCTGGGCCGGTAATAAGGGAATGGGAATACCGACTAGGGTGGCCAGAAACATGGTCAGAACCTCGCCTACGTTACATGAAAGCAGATATCGAATAAACTTGCGAATATTGGCATAAATATTTCGGCCTTCCTCCACGGCTGCGACAATGCTTGAGAAATTGTCATCCATCAGGATCATGGCGGCTGACTGGCGTGTCACATCGGTTCCCGACTTGCCCATGGCGATACCGATATCCGCATCCTTGACCGCAGGCGCATCATTTACACCATCCCCCGTCATGGCTACGATATGGCCTTTTTGTCTGAAGGCCCTGACGATTCTCAATTTGTGTCTGGGAAAAACTCTGGCAAAAACCGTTGCTTTCTCACAAGCGGCTTCCAATTGCTTATCAGTCATTTCATCCATTTCCGCTCCGGTCAGCACCAAGTCGCCCTCACGGTAAATGTCAATGGATGAGGCAATGGCAGCGGCTGTCTGCTTGTGATCACCTGTAATCATGACGGTTTTAATACCTGCTTTTCGGCAGGAGCCCACCGATTCAATAGCTTCCTTTCGGGGAGGGTCGGTCATCCCTGCAAGACCGACAAAGACAAAATCCTGCTCCAGCTTTTCACTCCAAATCTGGTTGGGTTGCACAGATCTATAGGCAAAGCCCATGACACGAAGGGCTTGGGAGGTCATTTTTCGACATTCTCCCATAATACCCTCACGATCATCGAAGGTCATCTCCCGCTCCCGATCAGCAATGAGAATGTGTTTGCACTTTTCGAGAATAATCTCGGGGGCACCCTTTGCAAAGAGAAAGAGCTCTCCGGTTGAAGTACGACATATCACCGACATCAGCTTACGGTCCGAGTCGAATGGGATTTCTCTCACCCTGCGATAAAGGAGCTCTGTTGCTCCCTTTTCTACACCATTGTCCAGTGCGGCTCTCACCAGTGCAACCTCGGTGGGGTCACCCTCAATATCCAAGACATTTTCCTGGTTTTCGCCCGTTGCATTGATTCGTGTATTGCCACAGAGAAGACCGATCTTAAATAAAAGCTTCAAGCCAAAAGTCTTATCAGGGTTGACCTCTCGTCCCCTGCAATAGGC
>JAEYPI010000266.1 GCA_023410885.1 Bacillota bacterium | reverse complement strand
AATAGGTCCAGCGTCCAATAGCCGCTTCCAGGGCCTCTTCAAGTCGTTCTTTTTTTTCAATCAGCTCCTGAAGCTGCACAAAATCACTGGATGCCTCAGTGATTTTTACCTCAATCTGCTTCTGTTCCTCTTCCAGCCTGGCGATAACCCCATCAATTTCGTCAAATTCCTTCTGATCCTTAAAGGACATTTTCAATGGCTTTTTCTTTTCGTCCTCTGTCCTCTCATTGGTTTTGACCTTTGGTGTCTTCGGGCCATTGTCCTCTATAAGGGACGCTTCCTGCTGAATAGATTGAGCGTAATCGGAATAATTCCCTACATATTGCTTGATAACACCCTCGCCTTCAAAGGAGATGAGGTGATCCACCACCCTGTCAAGAAAATACCGATCGTGGGATACGACCATAACAGCGCCCGGAAATTCATCCAAGTAGCTTTCAAGAATTGTCAGGGTCTGAATGTCAAGATCATTGGTGGGCTCATCCAGCATTAAGACGTTGGGGGCTCCCATAAGCACCTTTAGTAAGTATAAGCGCCTTTTTTCTCCCCCAGAGAGCTTCGCGATGGGTGTCCATTGGACCTGGGGTGGAAAAAGAAATCTTTCCAGCATTTGAGCGGCACTCAAGGTACCCTCCCCTGTATCCACAAATTCCGCTTGCTCCCTTATATACTCAATCACCCTTAAAGAGCTATTTTGCATGTCATCGTTTTCCTGTGAAAAGTAGCCGATTCTGACTGTTTCACCGATTGTGACCCCGCCAGAATCAGGGCTTAGCTTTCCAGCCGCTATTTTCATTAGAGTCGATTTTCCGCAGCCATTGGGTCCGATAATACCAATCCGGTCATCGCGTAAAAGATTATAGCTGAAATCCTTTATAATCTGCCCACAGGGAAAGCTTTTACTGACGTTTTCAATTTCAATGATCCTTTTACCCAGGCGGGAGAAGCTCACCTGTATTTCAATATTTTCCTTATTCAAAGGGCCTTGCTGTTCTGTAAGCTGTTCAAACCGGTCGATTCTCGCCTTCTGTTTTGTTGAACGCGCTTTTGCCCCCCTTTTAATCCACTCCAGTTCTCTTCGAATCAGGGCCTGACGCTTTCTTTCAGATGCTTCTGCGAGATCCTCCCGCTCCGACTTCAATTCAAGATACTTTGAATAGTTGGCCTGATAGCTGTACAGCTTTCCTCCGTCAAGCTCCACCATGCGGTTGACCACTCTATCGAGCAGATACCTGTCATGGGTGACCATCAGCAAAGCGCCTTTTCTTTTGTTGAGATACTTTTCCAACCAGTCCACCGTGTCATTGTCAATATGGTTGGTAGGCTCGTCAAGGATCAAAAGATCCGAAGGGGTTATTAAAGCGCTTGCTATGGCGATTCTTTTTCTCTGGCCCCCGGATAATTTACCCACGTCTGCTATAAAGTCCGTAATGCCCAGCCTGGTTAAGATGCTTTTTGCCTCGGTTTCAATGGTCCAAGCCTCCAGGCTGTCCATACGCTGGGTTAATTGAATAAGTTTTTTTTCCGCTCCGGGATTATCGGAAGACCCACTGACTTCCTGCAGCACCTCTTCATATTCTCTGATCAGTTTCATGACGGGCGAGTTGCCCTTAAAGACCTGCTCAAGTACGGTTGTGCCTTCCTCAAAATCGGGGGCTTGTGGCAAGTATTCAATTTTTACACCATTTCCGTAAAGGATCCTGCCTGTATCGGCCACTTCAATTCCGGCAAGGACCTTAAGCAAGGTGGATTTTCCTGTCCCGTTGATACCGATTAAACCGATCTTTTCTCCTTCGTTGACGCCCAGTGATAGATCGTCAAACAATATTTTTTCACTGTAGCTTTTCCCTATTTTCTCCGCCGATAAAACGCTCATTCAATTCTCCCTTTATGTCGTCATTCCGGTAACAAGTACCCGATTATGCTCATCCTGTATTTTCATCTCAATTGAGCTTATTGTACCACAATCTTTGAAGGGACTGCACCCTGTGTGAAACAGGGAACACGAATAAGCCAAGATGCACCTATTCATGGATAAACATATAATATACCAGTAGAAGTGCATGGCTTATGCATGAATTAAGATTTAGGTCTTGATTCAATGTTTAATCACGTGCATAAAAAGGGAGCAAAAAACATGGGACAATCTATGGTCATATCCAAGGGATCCACAACGAAAAAGGTTATGGCCCTGACCTTTGATGATGGATCAGATGCTGCTAATCTAGCGGAACAACTGGATATACTTGCATCACATAACCTGACCTGCACATTTTTTCTTACGGGAAAAGCAACAGAAGCCCACCCGGCATTAATCAGAAAGATCGTTGAGCAGGGCCATGAAATCGGCAATCATTCCTATAGCCACCCTGAGTTTACCCAAATCACTGTGGCAACAATGGAAACAGAACTGAGAAAAGCTGAAAATGCTATCATCGCTATAACGGGAGTCTCTCCAAGACCTCTTTTCAGACCTCCTTACGGCGCTTATAATCAAACAGTTTTAGAGGTAGTAGGAAATCTTGGATATACGAAGACCTTAATGTGGACCATTGACACTGTGGATTGGAATGGTACCTCCGCAGAAGCTATGATTGAGAAGGTTCTCGACCGGGCACAACCTGGGGCCATCGTCTTGATGCATACGGGTGGAGGAACCCACACCAATGAAGCACTGCCTAAAATGATAACCGGCCTCAAGTCTATGGGTTATACCCTTACGACTATTTCAAAAATGCTTGAAGAAACTACCGAAATCAGGCCCGTCCTTAGAAGAGGAAGTACCGGTACCTTTGTTGAGGAGCTTCAGCAGGCCTTAACCAGATTGGGCTTCAAGCCCGGAATAATTGACGGTATCTATGGGCAATTAACGGAGACGGCCGTCAAAGCTTTTCAAACCTCAAAGGGTCTGGTTGTTGATGGTATTGTAGGTCCTAAGACCTGGAACGCTTTAAAAGATGCCATGGAAACGCCTCCACCTGTTACCCGACCAACCTTGCGAAGAGGCAGCTCCGGAGCAGCTGTCATAGATTTGCAGCAAGCATTAAGTGCGCTAGGCTTTGACCCCGGCACAATCGATGGCATCTTCGGTACCAGAACTGAAGCAGCTGTTAAGCTATTTCAAAAGGCAAAAGGGCTTGTGGTTGATGGCATTGTAGGAGCAAAAACCTGGGCAGCAATTGATGGCGGGATGTAATTGAAGAGAAGAAAAGTAAATCAATACCGATTTGTATGTCCAAGGGGGATGAATCTAATCGAAAAGCTTAAGCTGCGTATCCTTTAAGGATTTTACCTCACGAACCGTTACAATGGCCGTCTTATCCGGCTGACCCAGCAAAAGCGGCGAAGTGGGGTCATGGGTTGCACCTTTTCGTATTGTTTTTGAACCCGAAGCCCCATAACAATAAAGACAGCCATGGGAACAGCAGCCATAGGCTCCGATGTCGATGCTTTCTACACACCCGCATCCAGGACGCTGATTGGCATCTTTTTTTACCTTTAGCGGATAGCCGATGATTTGCTCAATGAGTTCCCGATCAATGCAGGAGGCATGGGTGATGCCGTAGGGGCTCAAATCTACAGGTTCACAACAGGTGGATAAGCGCATTTGATAACCATTGGCAATTTGAGAAAAGCCTTCCGCGATAAGATGCATGTCGGACTCACTCACCTCCTGGTCCGTTACATGAGAAAGCGAGGGACGCACGCTCGTATATAGATCGATAAAGCTAAAAGTGCAACGATCGGTATAGCCTCCCAGCATGGCGGCCATCCTTTCAAAGCAATTGAGATGATAGGCGACATCCATGGTA
Source organism: Bacillota bacterium (assembly GCA_023410885.1). Classification (GTDB taxonomy): domain Bacteria; phylum Bacillota; class Clostridia; order DSM-8532; family DSM-8532; genus DTU059. The sequence continues at coordinate 2,863 of JAEYPI010000266.1, read as the reverse complement.
TCATTAATGATTACCGGGTCATACCGCCACACCACACGGTTGGGGCCAATGCTTTCACTCAATCTTTTGAAAGCTTCAACAAGCGACCGCTTAGAGGGGAGATTCCGCTCAATGGCGCTGTCATAGGGTGTAAGCGTGTACTGAAAATAAAAAGGATAGCCCAGTTTTTCTATGCTCAAGAGTTTATCGAGCATGGGACCGGGGTTTTTTGTCCAGAACACAATACAGTCCACCACTTCCGGATTTAAGCTTACCTGGCTGTAACGACATGCATTTCTCGGATGCTGAACCAGAGCATATCCAGCATTTAGCCGGTTCATGAACCATTCGGAGTAAAAGGCGGGAATATCGGTACGTCTGCTTGCACTGACAATCATCGTTCAACACCCTTTTAACTTTAATTCGTGCTTACATTATATCAAAAATCCAAATTAATTGTGATGATGGAGCTATTCATATAGGATATTAAGATATGAATAGGATTGGTTGATACTATTATCCTCCATGCTGGTGAAAACTTTAGTGAATGTCTCTATATGATTACGGGCAATCTATCAGTGAACTTTCGATTTCCTATTATCTAGGCGAGGTTCTTAAGGAAGCACAGCTTCATGATGTTGTTATTTGGAGGTGATCCTTTGCAACCGTTACAACCGACTAAAATATTCTATGAGCCGGCCAGTCTAGATTATGAGCTCGGCAGGAAACTGAAAGAAAAGTTTGTGGATGTCCCATGGTTTCCAATTGAAAACCATAATAATATTGAACAGCTGCGCAATAATCCCAATCAGGAGTTTGCGCGGATGAAGCGGTATGTTATTATTGGTGTGCGAAAATCTCTGAAGTATACCCCCAACAACAAGATATCAGATTTTCTGGTACCCTACACCTCTTCGGGCTGCAGCGCCATGTGCCTTTACTGCTATCTGGTCTGCAACTACAACAAATGCTCTTATCTCAGATTGTTTGTAAACCGCGAGAAAATGATGGATAAGCTGATCAAAACAGCAAACCAGTCTGAAAAAGAGATGGTTTTAGAAATAGGCAGCAACAGTGATCTGCTATTGGAAAACACCATAACGGGGAATCTGGAATGGACCATTGAAAGCTTCAGTAGAAGCAAAAAGGGCATCCTGACCTTCCCCACTAAATTTGATTATATAGAACCGCTCCTTTCATTGAACCACAGAGGAAAAATCCTCATGCGTATGAGCGTCAACCCGGAGGAAATTATTCGAAAAGTAGAGTTTGGGACATCCTCTCTGAAATCAAGAATCCGAGCACTCAATCAGATGTGCGAAGCCGGATATAAAGTGGGATTGCTGATAGCCCCTGTCATCATGGTCGATAACTGGATGGTGCTTTATGCCCAGCTAATCGATCAGCTTTCGGATGAGCTTTCTCAAAAAGCAAAGGATCACCTGTCCATTGAGATTATTTTTATGACCTATAGCTTTATTCACAGGGCTATTAACCGGGAAGCGTTTCCCAATGCCGTGGAGCTATTCAATCAATCAAAAATGACCGGGCGAGGACGGGGAAAATACTGGTACAAAGAAAATGAGCGTGCCATGGGGGAACAGTTTTTAAGGGAACAGCTTTCACAGAAATTAAGCGGTATTCCCATACTCTATATAGTCTAAAATCGGCACCCCCTCTTAATGTTGGCTGAACTAGTGAAGAAGCTATTACATTCCGTGCGCCACGGTAAAGAAGCGCTGCCATCAAGGCTGCGTTATTTTTGTGAGTGAATAGGGTTGACTCTCCCCCAGTTTTACTTTCAATATCTCCTTGAGATACAGCAGTTGCACTTTACAGTAGCCCACCCTATAAACCTCCGATTTTATATCCTCAATAATCAGGTCTCTGGCCTCGACGACATGTTCGGATATAATCCTCCACCGACGTTTCCCGTCAGGCTCTGTCTTCCCCTGTTCATATCGCTCAAATTCATTATCGAAATATTTTCTGTCAATAATATAGGAAGCATTTTTAATATTCACTCCATCCAAGGCTAGGGATCCAACTTCGTCTTCTACCAAAGCATAGCCTTTTGTCACACCTCCAATAGAGTCTTCTTCTACTTCCCTTGAATCTATCACAACAAATGATCCAAAATCCATAAAAAGTAATCCTTCAAACTCACGCCATACAACCTTTTTCATTTTATGGAAATATGCCGCCCAAAATTTGAATTTTGCGCTGCTTCTACCAAAATGCGACCCTATCAACTTTAACTCCTGCCAGCGATGAAATTTTGCGATACTCGCTTTGGAAAGCAGCCCCCATAATCCGTCCTGTCTTATCTCTTCGTTTGTTCCAGGCTCTCCGAAGCGTTCCTCTATAGAATCGTTCAACTCGTTAAAATACTCCTGCACCTCCAGCGTTTCAAGGTAATGGGCAATAAGGGGTGCAGCGCTAACGTATTCTCTCTCACCCAACAGCACCGTAAAAACAGCTCTGTTCTTTATAAAGCCATCCTTGCTGCATTTTAGAAAGAAAAGCTCACTGATTTTCCTGGCCAGGGTGCTGTCAGCTAAAAGGGCATATTTCCTGCAGAAGGAATCAATGTCAATGCTTTCAGAGACCAGTAATCGGTGCACGCTTTCCGGCAAACTATCTTTTGGTGCAAGATATGTATGCCACCCCACTTCGTCATCAAGGCGAGCAAATAGGGAAGCGGTATAATCTTCAGGAAATTTATCATTCAGACAGTTAATCAGCCTTCTCATGGCTGATAAAAGATTTCTGTTTGCATAATCCATTTGAAGCATGATCCAATTGAATTCGTACAATTTTTTATTGAATCTGAGCTCCAGAATAGTTTCGAGCATACGGCAAATTCTCTCATTTCTACAGTTCG
>JAEYPI010000207.1 GCA_023410885.1 Bacillota bacterium | reverse complement strand
GAATAAAACGTGATGTAATGAAGAAAGACCGCCAAAATCAATTTGGTGGCCTTTCATTGTCTTTGAATGGGTTTTAGAGAAATTAAGCTTGGGTGATGGCTTTTTCCAGCCGTTCAATACCAATATGGATTCGTTTTAAAGTTTCTGCCTTGCCCAGCAAATCGGCGATTTCTATGGCGCCACCCGGGGTAACCTCCCAGCCTGAAATGGCGGTACGAACTGGCCAGAGCATCTGGCCATTCTTAATGCCAAGGGTTTCGACCAAACCCAGAAGATTGCTATGAAGGGATTCCTCATTCCAAGTCTCCAGACCTTCAAGAACAGGTATTGCTGCCTTCAAGCTCTCGAGAGAATTCTCCAGAGTTGTCTTCATCTTCTTATGGACATAAATATTCAAATTATAATCCACCAGTTCATTTAAAAAGCCCACTTTGGAGGGAATATCGGTTAAGACCTCGGTTCTTGCCTGTAGCAGCTTGCTGACCTTTTTAAGATCGATGTCCTTATTTGTAATGGCCTGAGAGAGATAGGGAAGAGCAAGCTCATGAAACCTCTCCGGGCTCATGGCACGGATGTATTCTGCATTGAACCATCTGAGCTTATCCATGTCAAAGGATGAAGGGGATTTGCTGATTCGGCTTATGTTGAAGGCCTTTTCCAATTCAGCAAGGGAGAACACTTCCTGATTGGTTTCAGGTGACCAGCCTAAAAGGGCAATATAGTTAATGATGGCCTCAACAATGAAGCCCATTTTCAACAAGTCCTCAAAGCCTGCATCGCCCTTGCGCTTGGATATTTTTGAGCCGTCGGGCTTTATGATAAGAGGCAGATGAACATATACGGGAATCTCCCAACCAAAGGCCTCATAAAGTAGGTTATACTTAGGGGCGGAGGATAGATACTCGCTGCCGCGCACAACATGAGTGATGGCCATAAGATGGTCATCAATAACATTGGCAAAATTATAGGTAGGCAGTCCGTCACTTTTTAAAAGGATCTGGTCTTCCAGCATATTGTTCTCTACGGTAATAGAACCATAAACTGCATCGTCAAAAGTGGTTGTGCCCTCCCGTGGCATTTTTTGACGAATGACATAGGGCTCGCCGTTTTTGAGCTTTTCATCAATTTCAGCCTTGGAAAGCTTGAGGCAATGCCTATCATACATGAAGGTTTCATTTTTGGCGTCGCATTCGGCACGCAGACCATCCAATCTTTCCTTGGTACAGAAACAATAATAGGCGTGGCCTTTTTCAATTAGCTCCTGGGCATAGGGACGATAGGTCCCTTTTCTTTCACTCTGGACATAGGGCACATAGGGACCACCCACATCCGGACCCTCATCATGCTGCATACCGCAAAGCTTCAAAGTATTATAAATAACCTCTACGGCGCCTTCCACCAATCGCTCCTGATCAGTGTCTTCTATACGAAGAATGAATTTGCCGTTTTGTGATTTAGCAATAAGATATTCATAGAGTGCAGTCCGTAGATTTCCAATATGCATGTATCCTGTAGGGCTTGGTGCATAGCGGGTTCTAATCTGGTTTTGCATATTTATCGTTCCTTCCGTGTTAGTTTTATATTCCCCAGTGAAGTATTCACTTGAATAATTGAGTTTACACAAATATATAGGGTATGGGAGCAGGTTCTTCATTAGGTTAAGGGGGAGGGTTCAGCCCTTTATAATCTCATGTAGATGCTGCTGCAGCAGCTGCTGTAGTGGCTGAAACCGCACATATGGTAGCTTGGGCAGTAATAAGAGCCTCAACAGTTGTGCCCACCCCCATCCGTAATAGGGTGGTATCGGTGGCATTCTTTTGAATCAGATAGCCCATACAAACCAATGCGGCAGCGATCATCAGGTTAAATTCTCGACCCTCTAAATTATAACATTTTTTATCCTTAAAAATTTGAAGGGCTTCCAAAGCGTCATTAATGGCCTCCAACAATATACCCGTGTCGGCCCGATGGCCTTCAAGGGCATAGGATAGGGCGCTTAGCTTCGTATAATAAGAGGAGGATTTCCAAAACAATGGCTTTTTGAGCGCCAAATAATTGACGCAGTATAAGGTAATTCCATCTTGAATAAAAGAATTCATAGCGCACCTCCTGATTAAACATTTAACAAATGCTATTATACATGATTCTTCCAAGACTTTATAGAGGTTTTTTACCAGGGAGGGTTGGTCTTGAAGGGGTGGCGCTATAGTTTCAAATAGTTTATAATAGATTGCGATGCAGGACAATGAATGAATACTATGTAAGACAACACCATCTGTGTACGCAACAAATCCCTCTATAAGGGATTTTATATTCTAACCATCATTTACTAAAAAATAAAACTGAACCTAAATCAACGGCTTTCGTCAAATTTAGTGAAGGGAGGAGGCAAACAGTTGACTCCTTCGGATATGACACAAGAGATAACGCGATTGGTTGAACAATATGGCAATGATGTCTATAAAGTTGCCTTTGTCATCCTAAAATCAAAAGAACTGGCAGAGGATGTTTATCAAGAGACCTTCCTTAGGGTATGTCGCTCTTTTTCAAGCTACCGTGGGGAGAGCAGTGAGAAGACATGGATAACCAGTATTGCAGTCAATATATGCCGGGATTACATGAGAAGTGCTTGGAAAAAACGTGTTGTAGTAACGGATGATTTTTTGACCCAGCCTTCCGATAGTGATACTGAGGAGATTATTGAAAAACGTAGTGAGAAGCAGGCCCTCATTAAGGCGATTATGAAGCTTCCCAATAAATACAGAGAAATCATCCATCTTTATTATTATCAAGAGATGGAAGTAAAGGATATTGCCGGTATATTGAAGATACCGGGAGGGACCGTGAAGAGTAGGCTGTTTAAGGCCAGAAATCTGCTTCACGATATGATAGGAGGTGAGGCTCATGGCTAAATCACTTGACGAAAAGAACAGTTCTTTTATCAATGATGACATTATAAGAGAAGCTTTAAAGACAGGGCTTAAGAGCATTCAAGCCTCGGAAGATCTTGTTAGAGAAACCCTGAGCAAATGCCAAAATGAACTGAACCAGGGGGAAAAACATCAGAGAAACAGTAAAACGCTCATTATGCCATGGGTCTACAAATTAGGTGCTCCCTTGGCTGCAGGAGCTTTGGTACTGGTTCTGGTATTTAATGGAAGCCCTATGATGTCTAAAAATCAAGAGGCAGCCGCTGCACCGCAAGCTTCAAATGCCGAGAGTGTTGAAATAGGAAGTGT